>JADFKM010000029.1 GCA_022564935.1 Candidatus Dadabacteria bacterium | reverse complement strand
GGGCATTGACCTGCGTGTTGAGCAGGGCAGCTTCCTTACGCTGTTCGGCCCTAACGGCGCGGGAAAGACGACGCTCATCAGAATCCTCGCCACACTCACCAAGCCCACATCGGGAAGCGCACAGGTGGGGGGGTACGACCTTGCGAGGCAGCCCGAGCGCGTGCGCGCCGTGACGGGGGTTATATCCCATGACCCTTACCTTTACGGCTCGCTTACGGCTCTTGAGAACATAAGGTTTTTCGCCTCTATGTACGACGTGCCGAGGCCCGAAGAGAGAGCGAGGAAACTGATAAAGCGCATGGGGCTTGAAGGAAGGATGCACGATGTGGTGAGGACATTTTCGCGCGGCATGCAGCAGAGGCTCTCGGTTGCGAGGGCGATTGTGCATGACCCAGCCGTACTGCTCCTCGATGAGCCGTACACGGGTCTCGACCAGCGCGGAGCCGCGCTGCTTACCGAGATGCTCCGGGGCATAAAACAGGAGCGCCGCACCGTGGTCATGACCACGCATAACGTGGGTGAGGGGCTCGAGCTTAGCGACAGGGTGATGATCATAGACGGGGGAAGGATTACGTACTCCGAGGATTCGGCCTCGATGGAGCCGGGCCTTTTCAAAGACAGATATATGAAAATAGTGGGAATCTAATCGCCCCCTCCGGCGTCAAATAGGGGACTGATGAGAAATGAACAAGGTTACGGCCATCATCTGGAAGGACATAATCACCGAGCTGCGGACGAAGGAGATGTTCACCTCCATGTTCATCTTCGCACTCGTGATCCTCGTGATCTTCAACTTCGCCTTCGGGTTCTCGGCCGACATTACCCCTCAGGCATCCTCGGCGATACTGTGGGTGGCATTCAGCTTTGCCGGGATGCTCGGTCTCGGGCGCTCGTTCGCCCTGGAGATGGAGGGCAACGCCATGCTGGGCCTTCTCCTCACCCCCGTGGACAGGAGCCTCATATACCTGGGCAAGATGATCGGGAACGTGCTGTTCATGTTTATAGTCGAGATTATAGTTCTGCCGCTGTTCGTTCTGTTCTTCAACATAAACGTATTCGAGCACGCCCCCTCGCTGCTGCTTACCCTCGCCCTGGGCACGGTGGGGTTCGTCTCGGTCGGCACCCTGTTCTCAGCCATGGCCGCTAACACGAGGCTGAGAGAGGTACTTCTTCCGCTGCTTCTGTTCCCGATAGTGATTCCCGTTATCGCAAGCTCAGTTAAGCTCACCGAAGCCGTGCTCAGCGGGGGCGGCCTCACTGAAGCCTCCGGCTCTTTGAAAGTGCTTGTGGCCTTTGATATAATATTCGTCACAACCAGCGCCATAGTGTTTGAGTACATCGTAGAGGACTAAAGATAATCCATTAATATCAGGGAGTTATGTGTCATTATGAACATTCTTCTCACTCTCACGCTGCTGAGCATGGGAGCCTCGCTCTACACGGCGTTCTTTTACGCCCCTACTGAAATAGTTATGGGGCATGTACAGAGGATCTTCTATTTCCATATGGGCTCGGTGTGGGTCGCAACCGTGGCCTTCACAATGGTGTTTATCTCGAGCATTGCGTACTTGAAGACGCAAAAGAGGAATTGGGACATACTGGCATACACCTCCGCCGAGCTTGGGGTGCTGTTCATCACGCTCACCATCATCTCAGGCTCCATCTGGGCAAAACCCATCTGGGGAGTATGGTGGACTTGGGACCCGCAGCTTACTGCAACTTTCATCCTCTGGGTGCTTTACATCGTATACCTGCTGCTGCGCTCAAGCGCGGGGAGCGAGGTGAGGAAGGCGAAGTTCGCCGCCGTGTTCGCCATTATAGCGTTTATCGACCTTCCCTTCGTGTACATATCTGCGCGGGTTATGAGAGGCGTATCGCCCATTGTTTTCGGGGGCGGAGGCGGGGGGATAGACCCGAAGATGCTGGTTGCTCTTTTTGCGAGCCTTACGGCTTTCTCGCTCCTTTTCGTCGTGATACTCAAATACCGCTACGACCTTGAGAAAATGAGCGATGAGGTGGCGAAACTGAAGCTTTCGGGGGCTTCATGACCGACGATTTTAAGGGAGGGAAATTATGGAATATCTGTTCTGGGGTCACACAATCTTTTGGGTGCTTATTTTCGGGTATATTTATAGCTTGGGGGTTAAAAACAAAAGGCTCCTCAGGGAATTAAAGGCGCTTAAAGAATCCCTGAGCGGCTCGGATGACCGTTAGAGTATTTCCAAACTGTCTGGAGAGGGCATATGCTTAGAGGGAAAAAGGTAATCGTGGCTATAATCATAGTTGGGCTCACCCTCAGCTATCTCGTTTATGCGGGAGTAAAAGAGACGATGATCTACTACCTGACCATAAGTGAGATGATAGAGCGCGTGCCCGCAGTGTACGACAATAAGATAAGGGTTTCGGGCAATGTGGTGCCGGGCAGCATCAAGAAGGAGCTCGACGGCAGGCTTGAGTTTGTGATTACCGACGGCGAGCACAACGTGGAGGTTAAATACAAGGGTGTGATACCCGACGTATTCCGCGACGAGGTCGAGGCGATCGTCGAGGGCACCTACACCCCCGAGAACGTCTTTCATGCCGACCTCCTTCTGGCAAAATGCCCAACTAAATACGAATCTACCGAAGGGCTGGAGCTCCGGAAAGAGGGGTACAGGAAAAAGGATTACGAAAAAGGCGTATACAAACCGGACGCTCCTCCCAAAGGAGAAAGCATCTGAGGAAGGAGATTGGGCCGGTGCTTTCATGACTTTAAAGTGACCGATTAAACAGTTCTTCCAAAGGAGCTTGCACACTCGTAATGGCTGAAATCGGAACCGTCTCGTTATATCTGGCGTTCATCATTTCTTTGTACTCTATGACGGCGGCGCTCCTCGGAGCCAAGTCGAGAAGGAGAGACCTGATAAAGAGTGCCGAGAGCGGTCTTTATGTGGTGTTCTTTCTCCTGACCCTTGCGGCGGCTTCGCTGGTTTATGCCCTGCTGGTGCGTGATTACAGCCTTAAATACGTGGCCTCGAACACGAGCAACGACCTCTCTGCTACATACAGGGTTACGGCCCTGTGGGCGGGACAGGCGGGCTCGCTGCTGCTGTGGGCGTGGATACTGTCTATATACTCCGCCCTGGTAGCCTGGTTCAACAGGGATAAGAGGGACGAGCTAATCCCATACGTTTATATAACGCTTTCGGCCATAAGCGTGTTCTTTATCTTTCTGATAGGGTTCGTAGAAAGTCCGTTCGAGAGACTGGCCTTCACCCCTGGGGACGGCAGGGGATTGAACCCCCTTCTCCAAAACGCCTACATGGCCATCCACCCCGTGTTCTTATATATAGGCTTCGTGGGCCTCTCGGTGCCTTTTGCCTTCGGTATGGGGGCGCTTTTGAGCGGAAGCCTGGGTGGGGGGTGGATACGCAGCTCGCGTCGGTGGACGCTTTTCGCATGGACTTTCCTCGGCCTCGGGCTGCTTCTCGGGGCTAGGTGGGCTTACCTTGAGCTCGGATGGGGCGGATACTGGGCATGGGACCCGGTAGAGAACGCGGCTTTCATGCCGTGGCTCACGGCCACAGCGTTCCTTCACTCGGTGATGATCCAAGAGAAACGGGGGATGCTCAAAAAGTGGAACATGTCCCTCATTATAATCACCTTTTTCCTTGTCCTTTTCGGCACCTTCATAACGAGGAGCGGGATAATCTCTTCGGTGCATTCGTTCGCTCAGTCAGACATCGGCCCCCTTTTCCTGTCCTTTATCGCCTTCGTTCTGCTGTTCTCCTTCTCCATGTTCCTCCTGAGACAGGGCGGTCTCAAGTCCGAAGGCAGGTTCGAGTCTTTCCTATCGAGGGAAAGCGCATTCCTGTACAACAACCTCATTTTCCTCGCAGCCGCGGTTTCCGTGTTCCTCGGGACCATATTCCCCATAGTCACCGAAGCCCTGAAAGGGGAAAAGATCCTCGTCGGCCCGCCGTACTTCAACCGCGTTAACGTCCCCATGGGTCTTGTGCTCATCCTGCTTATGGGCATCGGCCCGCTTATATCCTGGCGCAAGGCCTCGAGGGAGAATTTCATCAAAAATTTCTCGTACCCAACTGTATTTGGCGCTCTGACTGCCGCCGTGCTTCTTTTTCTCGGCATGAGGGAAGTGTATGCGGTGATTTCATTTTCGCTGTGCGCATTCGTTACCGCTACCGTGGCAGTTGAGTTCTGGCGGGGCGTCAGGGTGAGGTGCAGGCGGGGCGAGAACCCGCTCCTGGCACTGTCGAGACTGGTGTCCAAGAACAGGCGCCGCTACGGAGGATACATTGTGCACGTGGGCTTTGTGCTCATAGTCATAGGCATTACGGCATCTTCGGCCTTCGTGATTCGCAAGGAGTCCGTGCTTAACAAGGGCGAGACCATGACCGTTGGAAAATACTTGCTCAGGTATGACGATCTGCGACAGTATACAATTGAGGCAAAGGACGTCACGGTGGCTTCTGTGTCTGTGTGGAGCGGCGATAAGAGCCTCGGCGTGCTGAGGCCGGAATCCAACCTGTTCCACTATTCGGGGAACAGGGAGATCGACAAGGAAACGGAGGTGGCCCTGCGCTCTACTATTAAGGACGACCTGTACATCATTCTGGCCGGGTTTGACTCGGGGGGCAGGGCAAGCTTCAGGGTGTTAGTGAACCCGATGGTGAGCTGGATATGGGCCGGCGGGGTGGTGATTTTGATTGGCGCAACATTTACCATGTGGCCGAGCGCCCTGGAGCGTCGTCAGGAGCAGGCCGTTGTTTATCCCGCAGAGGTAGAGGGGAAAGGGACGGCGAAGACATGAATTGTAGAGTACCTTCAGGCTCGCTAAGTCATAATGCTTTAAGCTGCATCTTAAGTGCACGGTGTCTTGCATGATTGAAAAGTTGATAATAGTGGCGATTGCACTCGGCGCCGGGCTGTTTGTGGCTCTTCCCCTTTTCAGGGGCGCCGGCGGTGAGAAAGAAAAAGATGCCGGGAACGGCGCTCAGTCCGCTTATCTCGATGATTTGCGGAAACTGAACTCCAAAAAACAGCACCTTTACGCCGAATTAAAGGATATCGAATTCGACTTCGATATGGGTAAGCTGTCCCGCTCGGATTATGAAGAGATGGAGAGGAGGTATGGAGCCGAGGCAATTGCTGTGCTCAAAGAGATCGACCGGCTTGAGCTGCGGATGACGGGAGATGAGGCCGGGGCAGAGATAGAGAGCGAGGTCGCTAAGATGAGGGGCCAGGTCGAAGAGGGATGACAATAATGAATGAGCCGAGGCAGAAGAATTTAAGGGTGAAGAAACTGAGTGTCCCCGGAACCGCTTAGAAACATTGGTGTTATGCCTGGCAATATTAGAGTTTTGATCCTTTACATATCACTGTTATTGACCACCGGAGCGCTTGTCACCACTGCGGCCCTGTACGCTCAGAACCGTACCCCCGCGTCTCCCACTCAGGCGGCTCCCCACCCCATGCCCGGCCAACTCGTCTCTCCTCACGCTTCGATGCCGGAGGTCGGCGGAAGGGAGCTCTTCATAACCAACCGGTGCGTGAGGTGCCACACTATCGGCAGGGGCAGGTTCGTCGGCCCGGACCTTGCTGGAGTGGGGAAGAGGTACTCGGAGATGGAAATCGTGCAGTGGATGACCGACCCGCAGGGCATTTACGGCGCAAGGGGAAAGATGCCCGTTAATGACGGCTTCCCGCCGATGCCGCCCCTCGGGGTCGGCGAGGGAAACGCGCGCAAGATAGCGAAGTATGTGCTGGGTTTTAAGCCCCGTCGTTCAAGGAGTGACAGGAGGGGCGTGATTGAGGGTGTGGTGGTCAACGGGAGCACGGAGCAGCCCGAATGGGGGGTCGAAGTGGAGCTTAAGGCGTATATGGGAGACAGGGAGACCGACGGCAGGGAAGGGAAGACCGATAAGAAGGGCAGGTTTTCCTTCAAGGGGCTTGCGTGGAACAGGAGCTACGTCGTCACGCTCGAGCACGACGGCTCGGTGTACGAGTCGGATAAGATGGTGTTCTTTCCCGAGGAGGATAAAAAGAGCCTAGAGCTTGCTGTATACGACCCAACGACAAGCTCCGAGGAAATAAGGGTCGGCGCGCAGCATCTTATCTTTGAGGTCGGCCCCGACAGCGCCTCCGTTGCGGAGATAATAGTCGTTCGCAACGGCGGCAACAAGGTCTATGTGGGCACGGAGCACCCGGGGGGCGAAAAGGTGGATAAGAGACCCACGCTTTCGTTTCCCGTTCCTGCGGGGGCGATGGAGCTTACATTCATTCAGGGCATTGAGCGGAGGTATGCGGTAAGAACCTCGGAGGGGATTTCCGACACCCTGCCTTTTACACCCGGTGTAAAGAGGGTGGTGTTCACCTACAGATTGCCCCTCAAATCCGGCGTAGACATCTCAAGGCGGCTCAAGTACCCGACCGATAACTTCACGATGCTCGTGTCTGAAACGGACAACGAGGTATCTGTCGAGGGTCTGACACAAGGCGCGTCCATTGAAGTGGAGGGCCAGAGGTACCTCAGCTGGGGCGGCACAGGGCTTGGCGCCGGACACACCATC
Organism: Candidatus Dadabacteria bacterium; assembly: GCA_022564935.1. GTDB lineage: Bacteria > Desulfobacterota_D > UBA1144 > Nemesobacterales > JADFKM01 > JADFKM01. The sequence continues at coordinate 18,698 of JADFKM010000029.1, read as the reverse complement.
TCAGTTAAGATAAAAGCGCCGTTCAGGGCGGGGGAGCACATGGGGTGGTATGCGACGGCCATTGTGCTAGTTGTGCTGTGTATAGGGGTGTTCCGCTCGTTCAGGAAGGGCGGGGCAGAAGCGGCCATCGATGAAGGGCAGTTACTAAAAGCGCTTGAGTACGAGAGGTTGAAGCTCATTATGGAGATAGCGCGCCTGGACGCCGAGCACGAGGCGGGGGAGATAAAGCAAAGCGTTTATTCGGATGCCAGGCGCGAGAAAAAAGCCCGCGCAATTGAGATAACTGCCGAGATTAAAAGGAAGCTCGAGCAGTAGCCCGCGTTTAAGCTGCGAGCGCGAGCCTAACCGCTGATATTATTGTCCTGATTTCTTGAGGATATTGTTTATGTGATATCCCTCGAACTCGGTGCAGCCGCCCGGTCTCTCATAGAGACAGATTCCATACCAGCATCCTTTCTGAGAGTACGTTTCAAAATCTATAAACTCCGAGGTTCTTACAAGGAGGAAATTGAAACCGGGCTCTAAGGTCGTGAAATTTTCCATATTTAACTGGAACAGTGGAACGTCTCTGTGGAGATACGCATACCCCCCTGTTTCTTCCCAGGATATCCCTTGTATTCCCACGCCGCATACGTTCGGTTCTTTGCTCAATAGCTCAAACCCCTTTAATGAGCCCATGTGTTTGTGCCAGTGAGACAAACGGCCGGGGTACATCGTTTTCGAAGGGTGCAGCTCAGGTGCGAGAACAAGGGACAAGCAGGCAAAGAACGCTACGAATGACGTAGCGGCGAGTTGTTTAATGAGCGTTGATGAAAGCTTGTCGCTGATTAACCGGTAGACCTCGGCTGCTCCAAGCCCTGCCAGCAGCATGCAAATTGACATTACGGGAAAGAGGAAGCGGTACTCCTTGTGGGGAACGATGGAGAAAGTGAGCAGTATTATCAGGGCGACAAAAGCCGGCAGCGGATACCTGCTTGCCCCTAGAACTGCCAGTATTACGATAGGGGCCATACCCCACGACCAAATTTTGTAAAGCATCTTTAGATACCCGTACCAAGGGCTCACACCGAAGATCTCGCTTTTTCCCTCGAAGATGTTAATACGGATATTAAGAAAGACGGATTGGAACGGGTACGACCAGGTTAACCAGTCCAGGAGACCCATTACGAGAACTGGGATTAGAAACCCTGCCGTCATAGGCGCCCATTTGCCCCGCCAGTCTGCTCTGCATATCCACACGAAGGCAAAGATGATAGCCGGAGCCAGGTGGAAGCGCAGGGCAAGCACCGTACCCAGCAAAATTCCTGACCATAGGAGAGTTTTCCTCGATTCGAGGATTCGGGCTCTGCAGCCCAAATACAACCCCGGTATCAGCGCGTACGTTGCGACGACTCCGCTGAGGGCCTTTGGGGCGAAATATACGAACTCGAACCACACGGCGCATACCGAGGCCGCTATTATTGCTCCTGCCGTTCCGCTTACACGCTCACCCCATCTGTATGCTACAACTACGGGGGTAAGCGAGAGCAAGCTGAGCGCCGTCACGACCCCGATCAGATAACCGGTTGAGCCCTCAGCCAGCCAGCCGGTTGAATACATCACCGAAGCCAGGAACATCGGAAGAAGCCAGTTTCTAAGGCCTACCCAGAATTCCCATGGGATGATGCCGTAGCCGTATGTGAGCCTGTGCGCCTGCTCAAGGGTCTGAAAAATCTCGTCGGGCATCATGATGTTTGGCAGCAAAAGCCCAAGGCCCACACGGAGCCAGAGGCCCAGCAGGCAGATAATCAGTAGAATATAGGCGTTGGTCTTGGACATGAGAACTGCGCAAAGGCGTATTTGCGGAGCGAGGGCTGCAGGACTAGAATGATATCACAAGGCAGACTTATCCCTCAAACTATAGAGCCGCGCCTAAGATGTGTATGGAGAAATTACGCATAGGTAAAGCCCGGTCTCAGCATTGTATCCACTCAAGCACTACAAATCCCCGAGGGCGTGCTGGAGCAGGGCTACTGCGACGATGCCCGCGGTCTCCGTGCGCAGTATGCGCGGGCCGAGGCTGTGGACGCGGCAGCCTGATTTGTGCGCTTCTTCCACCTCTGCCTCCGAGAAGCCGCCTTCGGGGCCGGTGAATATGCTCACCGACTGCTTACTCTTCAGCTCCTTTGAAGAGAACCGTTTCTTCCCCCTCTCGTAGAAGAGGACGCCGGGGCCTGTAGTTTTTTGCATTTCGAGGGCTTGGGCAAATTCAACAGGCTCGAATACCTCCGGGGGGCTCGTCCTGCCGCTTTGTTTTGCCGCCTCGACGGCTACCCTCCTCCACCGCGGCACCCTGCGCGTGCCCTTTACCTGCGTCCTCTCGGTTATTACGGGCACTATGGCGCTAACCCCCAGCTCAGTTGTCTTTTCGATGACTGCATCCATCTTCTCGCCCCTGGCTATTGCCTGGAACAGCGTGATGCGCAGCGGCGACTCCCTGTCTACGCTCTCGGAGCTACATATGCGCACCTCTAGGAAGCGCGGGCCTACGGAGGTGATTACCCCGCCGTATTCGATTCCCGTGCCGCCGAAGAGAGTGAGCGCGCTTCCCACGCCGAGGCGAAGCGATTTTACGATGTGGCGGAAGTCCTGTCCCCGGATTGTGACGGCGCCCTTCGTAATCTCCTGGGGCGGCAGGTGGAACCTGGGGATCCTGTTCGGTGTTTTAACTGTTTTCGGCATGGGTTATAGGCCGGTTGTAAAGTGGTTGGATATCTCTGATACAAGCTCCTCGATGGTGTATTTACTGCACACGATCGTGGGCTCGAAACCGAACTCCCGCACGGTCTTCGCCGTGACGGGGCCGATGCATGCGATAACGGAGTTTTGGACGCACCCTGCGGCGTCATCACCGAGAGCTTCGAAGAAGTTCCTGGCGGTCGAGGAGCTGGCGAAGGTGATTACGTCAACCTCGCCTGTAAGCAGAAGCTCCTTTACCTCATCCGCGCTTTCAGCCTCAGGCTTTTTTGTCTCGTACGCGGGCACCACGTCCACCACCGCTCCCATCTGCGAAAGCTCTTCGGGCAGAACCTCCCTTGCATCCTTTGCTCTGGGTATCAAAATGCGTTTTCCCTTTACATCCGCGTTCTCGAAAACTTCGATAAGCCCCTCGGCCCTGAAATCGTCGGGCACCAGGTCGACGTTGAAGCCCCGCTCTTCCACCCTTCGAGCGGTCTGCTCACCGATGCAGGCGATTTGCAGGCTGCCTAGGGCGCGCACGTCCCGGCCCCTTTCCCGGAGTCTCCCGAAGAAGCGCTCCACCCCGTTTACGCTTGTGAACACAATCCAGTCGTAGGAGCTAAGCCCCTCGATTGCTCCGTCGAGCCGCTCCCAGCTTGCGGGGGGGACGATGCGTATCGTCGGGAACTCAAGGGCGTTTGCTCCCTGATCTTCGATTAGCTTTACGAGGTCGCTTGCCTGCTCCCTCGCCCTCGTGACAAGGATTTTCCTTCCGAAAAGCGGCTTTGTCTCGAACCAGTTGATGGCCTCCCTGAGTCTTACGACCTCCCCCACGACCACGATGCTGGGAGGCTTGAGGGCGCTTTCCCTCACGATGCCTGCTATTGTGCCCACCGTGCCCGTTACGGTTCGCTGCTTCGATATTGTGCCGCATGAGATCAGCGCAGCCGGAGTGTCGGGGTCTTTGCCGTGTTTTATGAGAGTTTCCATGTTTTGCTCTAGGTTCTTAACTCCCATCAAGAAAACGAGGGTTTGTATCTGTGCGAGGGCTTCCCAGGGAAGGGCGGATTTGTTTTTGTCACTGTTCTCGTGTCCCGTCACAACTGCTAAGACGGAGGTGTATTCCCTGTGTGTTATGGGGATACCGGCGTATGCGGGAGCGGCGGAGACCGACGTAACCCCGGGTATGACCTCGAACGGTATTCCGTGCTCCGCTAATACATGCGCTTCCTCTCCCCCGCGTCCGAAGACGAACGGGTCGCCCCCCTTGAGGCGCGCTACCTTCTTCCCTTCCGAGGCTCGCTCCACGAGAAGGGAGTTGATGTAGTCCTGGTGCCCCGGGCTGGTGCGGCTCCTCTTGCCCACGTATATCTTCTCGGCGCCCGGTTTGGCGAGCTTGAGGTAGCGACTGTTCACCAGGTAGTCGTAAACTATGACGTCGGCCTGCTCAAGGCGCTCCTTACCCTTCAGTGTGAGGAGGCCGTAGTCGCCCGGCCCCGCGCCGATCAAATACACCTCGCCCTTTTTCTCCATACAACTTGCATAATACCTGTTTCTGGTGTGAGAGGCATATTCGGAAGCGGCGTCGATGATAAAGAAATTAACGATTTTATGACCCTTGGTATCTTTAAGCGCTCCCCGCTAACACAACCCCCTACTTACTTCCTTTAAACTCCCTCCCGGTGGGAACGAAGAACCCTGAGATGAAGGCGAGCACCGCTATTACAAGGCCCGTTACGAACACCCAGTGGAGCGAGTCCGCTAAGACTGCGGTGAGTGAATTTACCACGTCCGGGGGGAGTCCCGCCCTTACTTCAGGATGCACTATCAGGTCTGGGGACAGCGTGCCTTTGAGCTTCGAGTCCGCCGGGAGCGAGACGGCGCCCATCCCCGCAGTTATCGACGCCGTCATCACAGCCCCCATGAGAGTGACGCCTATGACCGCTCCTATTGAGCGGAAGAACTGAGTGGCAGAGGTGGCAATGCCGAAAATCTCCCTGGACACGGAGTTCTGTACCGCCAGCAGTATCGGCATAAACAGCATGCCCATCCCTGCTCCGAGCACTATCATGTACATAGATATCTCCGTCTTTGTCGTGGCCGCGCTCATCGTGGCGAGGAGGAAGAACCCTATGCCCAGGAGCACGGTGCCCGTGTGTATCATCGTCTTGTACCCGACCCGGAGCATCAGCCTGCCCGAGATGCTTGAGAGCGTGACCCATGAGAGCAGCAGGGGGGTGATTATCTTCCCCGTGCCCGTAGCGGTCGTGCCCATTACACCCTGCACGAAGAGGGGGATGAACGTGATGGATCCGAACATCGCCATGCCTATGAGCAGTCCCACGACGGCGCTCGAGGCGAAGTAGCGGTTCTTGAAAAGCTCAAGCGGTAGTATTGGGTGGGACGCCTCTTTTTCGATGGAGATAAACAGCAGCACCAAAGCGGCGGAGACGACCGGCAGTGTGTAGGTCAGTGGGGATGAGAGGCTCCCCGGGCTGCCGGCGATGTAGAGCCAGTAGAGGAATATTGATATGAGCGCGGCGAACACGGCGGCTCCCTTGTAGTCGAGAGCGATGTCTTTTTTGCCCCCTTTGCTGTTTAGGGCGTAGGTAATAACGGCGGCTGCAACGAGGCCGAAAGGGATGTTCAAATAAAACACCCACCGCCAGGAAAGCTGGTCTGTGATCAACCCGCCTATGATGGGGCCGAGGATGCTCGAGAGTCCCCAGACGCCTCCGAAGAGGCCCTGTATGCTGGCGCGCTCCCTGAGCGTGTAAATCTCCCCGATGATTATCATCCCCATTGTTATGAGCGCCCCGGCTCCCAGGCCCTGCAGGGCTCTGAATGCAATGAGCTGCGTCATCGAGCCGGACATTCCGGATAGGATCGAGCCCAGCAGGAAAAGGGCTATCCCCATATTGTAGAAGACCTTCCTTCCGAACAGGTCCGAAAGCCTTCCCCACAGCGGCATCGACACCGTCGAGGTGAGGGTATAGGAGACGAACACCCAGCTGTATATCTCAAGCCCGCCCAGGCTGGAGACCACAGTGGGCATGGCCGTGGTAACGGCGGTCGAGTCCAGCGCAGAGAGGAACATGCCGATCATCACCCCCGTGGTGGCGAGCTTGCGCCTTACCGAAGCTGCGGAGGCATCATCTCCCTCTGCATACGAGGGTGGTTGTGTGCGTTCGAGTGTTTCTTTCAATGTATACGATTGTTTCCTTCAGGTACGGTGTCTGTTCTGCGCGGGTGCAGCGAGTGCTGGACGCTACAAATGTAGAGGGTGAAAGCACCGCTGCTTAGTCGCCATGAAATAATACCCAATATTTCGCCAGGCTGGCCACGCAGATGGCAGCAGTACAAGTTGGAGGCGATTGGGAGAACCTAATTGGAGATAGGTGGTTCACTCCGGCGGGTTTTCAGGGTCGAGTGTGAGGCTGTAGCTCGATCAGTTGAGCTGCTCTAACGCGATCTCCTCGACCAGCTTGCCCTCCTTCGTCACGGGCCTGCCGTCATCCGCTACCCTGTGGCCGCAGTACTCCACTTTAAGTGAGAGCCTCCCGTACTTTGGGGTCAGGTAGAAATCTCTGTAGTCCCTCGATAACTCCCCGCCGGGCTCTGTCACGTAGTTACCGAACCTCTGCGCGCCCTGTAGTTCTTCGGGGCGACGTACTCCCCTATGTAGGCTCCGTGAAGGTGTCCTCGGCGTAGAGCACCTTGAATTGGTACCTGCTGCTGTTACGGAGCGTTTCGGTAAATATGCAGAATATGTCACAGGGCCGCGCTGTATCTCTATGAAGGAGTCGCTTCATATGCCACCGGATGGGGCGCGCTCCCAGTGGAGAAGAGCCGGGGTTTGGAATGAAGGAGAAATTTGGGGTTCCGTAATGGAAGTTGGGAAATATAGAAACGGATTTGTATAAGAACCTGCGAACCCAACAGGATTGCCGGTAACCGGCCCCTTATGTAACCATGGCCAGGAAATGAGAAGTGAATTGCGGGCCGAAATTTTCACTCATCTGTGCTTGAATAAAAGCGTCCGGCGCAATTCTGACTCCGGGAGCTGAGAGAGAAAGATAGATGCCCGGTGATGAGTCTCAAACAAACTCAATGCCCGCGAGGCATTTTAGAGGACGTATCAATTTGTCGAGAGTGTTCCGGACCATCGGAGGTGATTGACAACGGAGCCGCTTTTTCTCCCTCCTTTGACGGTACGGAGCTCTCGGCAATCTGCTTGTTGCGTAGGAACGTTTTGCATTTCCTTATCTTCTCTTCTATTTTGTTGAGCCTTCTGTCAAGGTCTTCCAGCTCAAGGACTAAATGCGATAACTTCATTGTCCTGCCTCCTGACATTATATATGTCGCCGACCAATTTATACAAACAATATTCACAAGTGTTGTGCCAGCCCATGATATTCTCCTAACCTCCGGTAAACGTTGTTATATTGCTAACATGCCGGAATATGTATGTGTAAGAAATACAGACATTATGACGCTCCCACCCATACAATTTGCCGTGCCGTCTGCGTTAGGTGTCTTTTGTTTCCCAGACACCACAGTTCAGTAATAATCGCCCGCTGTGATATAGAGAAGAGGGGTATGTTTTCTCTGCTAGGAGAAAAGACAGGACTAGAAGAACTGTATCTCTCTGTTAAAATACAGAGGTGCCAGAGTCCAAAGGTGTCACTTAGGTGACACCATATGGAGGATTAATGGAAATCTCTGATGAACGGTATGCAAATCTTAAACTTATCTCTATAAAGATAGTTAGTAGGTTTAATATGAGTAATGAGGGTGAGGAGGTAATTGTAGCTGAGGGGGCATAATACTTCGGCAGGGCTATGGGCGGGGCGAGAGCAGATGGAAATGAAACGGCTAGGAAGCACCGATGCTATAGTACCAGAAATTGGGCTCGGCACTTGGCGCTACAGCGGAGGTGTGGAGCCCCTTCGCCGGGGGATTGAGCTTGGGGCGTTCCTCATCGACACCGCCGAGGGCTACAACACCGAGGACATAGTGGGCGAGGCCATAAGCGGAATCCCCGACCGGGCGTTTATCGCGACGAAGGTCTCAGGACGGCATCTATCTTACGACGCTGTATTACGTGCCGCCGAAGACAGCCTCCTTAGGCTAGGGGTCGATTGCATAGACCTGTACCAGGTTCACTGGCCGAATCCCGTATATCCGATTTCTGAGACAATGCACGCCATGGAGGAGCTTGCCGACCGCGGGCTGGTCAAGTTCATAGGCGTAAGCAACTTCTCCATCGCCGAGCTACAAGAGGCTCTGGCCTTGATGAGACATCACCCTATTGTGTCGAACCAGATGCTTTATAACCTTAAGAGGCGGGAGATTGAGATCGAGCTGCTTCCTTACTGCGAGGAGCACGGAATCACGGTGATGGCCTACACACCCCTTGACGACGGCAGCCTAGCCGCGGGGTCGAGATTCCTCAAGGGCCGCGGGATGAAGGCTCTTGAGCGGATTGCCTCAGAGACGGGAAAGACCCCGGCGCAGGTTGCCCTTAACTGGTGCACCGCCAGTCCGAATGTGATCGTAATCCCGAAGTCAAACTCCACAGAGCGCACGGAGGAGAACTGCGAGGCTTCTGGATGGCGCCTGAGCGACGCTCAGATTAAGATTCTCAACGATGCATTTCCCCTTTAGTGATTACCGGGAGGGCTGCAAAGCCCGGCTCTTTGCAGGTGGGTAGAAGGGCGCTGCTCTTGCCGATGGGCTAATGGCGGCTTGCAGAGCTAAGGAAAACATACATACACTTAGTCTGGAGCTTTTTTGGGAAGGAATTTTGGTGGGAGCCGCATCTTTATCCCTCAGGTTTAGGGCATTGGCTTTGTGGCATGAGAGGGATAAATCAGCTACCATCGGTTCAATCATCTCCCGAGAACGCGCCTTCAACAACAAATTTGCTCTTGATATAATCTTCAAGTTTATTGATCTTTTCGGTTAAGTTTCTGATCTCTATTTCCGCCATGGAGAGTCTTGCGTCAATGTCAACAACCTTTTTTATCAACTGTGATTCGTCCAATTTCTTTCCTCCAATTCGTATTTTGCTGCTTACGCTTTCCGGTTGATCGTGTGACTCGATTTATATAAGAGCAAACTATACAAATGCAAATGCTGTGCCAGTTCAATGCTGCTACCTAACTGCCTGTAATTGTTGTGTAATCATTTAGCGGTAGTGAATGGTATGTGAGATGTTGAGACAATAAGCAAGCAATTGAGACAGTTATTTGAGACACTAATATGTTCGGTTGTCTCGGATGTGTAACAATTATCGTAACCTGTCGCTTTAGAGCGGATTCGATGTATCACAGCCCTGTGACGAAGAATACCGGTTCGCTTGGGTCTAGGATTGCGGGTGCGGGGCGTAAAGGCCGGGCATGGAGCGCCGAATCATCGAGGATGGCAATAGCCTCTACGAAGTCATGGGGGAGGCAGGAGTAAGTGGCTTTTTGCATCTACGTTGGGCTGATGAGTAGTTTTGTGCATTTATAATCCTTCCTGGTGTTGAATTAAAATAGTTAAATCGTTATATTATGAATCTATGTCTAACAAGAATGATGTATGTCTTTTTCTCGGAGCAGGTGCATCAAGGGCATTTGGGTTTCCTACTACGGTGGAATTCATAGAAATAGTTAATAATTTTGAATTGGGAACTACAAATCAAAGACAAATATATGAGGCAGCAAAAAGATACTTTCTTAATAGAGATATTATAGAACTCGATATTGAAAAAATTCTGTTAGCATTAGATAAATACGAAAAGTGGATTACCTACAGCTTCGATGAAGTTGGTCTACATAGTGACTTAATACTTAATAATTACGATTGTATAATCAATAAATTAACTTCATCCAATAAAATGAAGTTAGAAGAACGTTTGGTTGATGATAGACGGTCAATACAAGGATTAAAGAAAATAATTTATACAATTATTTATGATACATACTGGAAAGACCCAGATGAATCTGAAGAAGACTATAGAGAAGCATACAAAAAATTTCTTTTACTATTTTCGAAGCCCCTTGATATATTTACTACAAATTATGATCTATGTATAGAAAATACTTTTTGGAATGACGACACTCTTGATGGGCAATTAAATGTTGGATTTGAGCCCAAACAAAGTGGTTACATTTTTAATAATCAGATGTTTCATAAAGACGGAAACAAATTTCATCTACACAAACTGCATGGATCATTAAATTGGAAACGAAACCCTAAAAATAAAGGAAAGATATATCTTGTGAATATTCCAGACCTAACAGATCTTGAATACCATCCTATGCTGTTTCCTGGTGGGAAAAACTTTAATGAATTTCCATTTAATGAACTTTACAATAACCTTAAAGAAACTTTGAAAGAGGTTGAATACTGTATAGTAATTGGGTTTTCATTTAGAGATGAAGGTATAAATGATATTTTCAAGCAAGCTCTAAATACCAATAAAAACTTGAAACTTTTAATATGGAATAAGGATAAAGACGTAAAGCATGGCTTGCCCAAAGGTAAATTCGACACCTTTTTCAAACCATTTGGTAGAGAATACATTGATGAGTTCTTCAATTCTTATAGTCTCGTTCAGACAATTAGTTGATCTACTTCTGAATAAGTGTTTTAAAATTGATTTATCTTGGTTATCCCTAACTACAGTTCCCGACGTAACGATAATGTATAAACCTGTAGTGCTCACCGGGGTTTGGGCATAATCTGCGAATCCGGCATGTGTAAAGATATCCATCAATGTTGGTAGGAAATTAAGTCAGATGATATGGTTTATGAGCTTTTATTCTCCGTGTAATCGCCACGTCCAATAGTTGCTTCAATCCTGAACTGCAATTTTTCTCTTAATTCCGGTAAGTTATCATGTTCCCAAGGCAAAAAATTGTACTGTCTATTATCGAAATGAATTTTTTCAAGTTCGATTTCTTCGCATAACCAGATTACTGGCAATCCCAAACCGAGTGCATAGCCAGCCTCAAAATAAACACCGCCTCTTTGTCCGGTAAAATCCGAGACTATAAACTTGCTTCGTCTTATTTGAGCAATGATTTCGTCGTCGATTTTGTTTATATGTTCGTGCTTGTCTATTCGAAGTGGTTTGTATCCTGCATCTACAATCCCTGGCCTTATAGCTTCTGAGTATGCATTGTCCAACTTTTGATCAAACCACATCGCCACAAATGCTTGTTGGCTTTTTGGATTTATCCTTTTAAGTTCATCTATATATGCCCAACCAGAAGGCGATATTTTATATCCTTCGGTCGGTGCATCATAATATGAAAGAAATTTCTTCTCGTTGAATAGGTAGTCATAATAAATATATCTACAATCAGAGGCATCATAAGACCAACTAATTGCAAAATATAATGGTTTGGACTTTCCTCCATCGTCTAAAAAAGTGAAAACATATCCCGGATATGGAAATTCTTTTGATACATATAAAAGTAATTTCTCGGCCTTTTCCGGTATAGAAGGTGTTGGCAGTGTCTTTAGAAAGTCGATTTTAGTAGAGATTATTTCAAATTCTTGATTTTCTCTTATCCACCCTGATGCATTTGCGATTTGTCGTTTATTTAATGACTTGAAATCTTGATAATTGGACGCAATCTCTGATATGTAGTAATCGCCGCACCTTTCACATACTATTGTGTATTTATGCTCTTGCTTCATCATGGTGCATGTAGCCGATGATCTACATATAGGACATTTGTTCACAATGTTCGTCCCCCATTTATTATTCCTTTAGTAATATTGTACAAAGAAACTCTATTATACTATAGTTCCCGCCGTAACGATAATGCATATACTGGTTGTTCTCGGCGGTTATTGAGGCCGAATGCGGCTCTCCGGTGCGGCTAAGGTAGAATTATTAAAAAAACTTAAGAAAATAATTTAAGAAGGGTTGACAACTCCCCAAAATTCCGCTATTTTCTGAGGGAAGATTGTTGATATAATCACAACGTCCCAAGCTTCCGTGGAAAAAAGAGATGGATTGTGCAGGGGGTTGGACGCCCGGCTGGCTGCGCTCGCTTCAAGTAGTAATAATGTAAGGGGGAAATTGCAGTATTGAAGATGCTCGACAAGCGCAAGGGACGCGCGGCTGGAGGATACGACCTTCTTGTTGCCCGTGAGATAATTGCTTCTGTTCTGTTCACAATCGGGGTTTTCTCCTTTCTCAGTCTGGTGTTTTACAGCTCCCGCTCGGGCCTTGACGTGAGGGGAGCTATGGGCTCTGTAGGGGTGTTTATCGCATCAGTTCTGGGAAGCGCATTCGGCATATCATCGTTCCTCATACCCTTTGTGGCCGTCTACACTGCCGGGGTGGTGTTTAGAAACGCCTTTTCCGGGGCTATGGCAAGGAGACTCGGCGCTTCTTTCGTCCTTCTCGTCTCATCGACGGCGCTTCTTGGGATGGCATTTAGAGAAGCGGGATTGGTCGGCTACAACCCGGCGGGCGGATGGATAGGCAGGGAGCTATCAATGTTCCTTATACTGGGCCCGGCAGGAGCTGTCGGCTCGTACATAATCGTAACCTTTCTCACTCTTCTGAGTTTGATAGTTATGTTAAACCTGACGCTGAAAGAAGTGATTGAGGCGAGTATGGAATTATGGAGTTTTATTATTGGGACCGTGTCTAATGGAGCGGGGCTTGTAGCGGGCACCGTTGCTCTGGCGGGGTCATACGTATCCAAGGGGCTTGAGCGTGCGACCCGAAGCCTTCCGGGAATAAGAAGCGGCGATGAGGAATATGGCGGCCGCGGGGTCATAGTAATCGGAGACGACCGTGGTAATGAGAGCGGCGCAAAGCCGAAGATTTTCCTACGTAAGGGGAGTGTCGGTGCGCTGCCGGGCGACTCGAAGCTTTCGGTTATCAACCTGCTTAGCACGGAAGGGGTTGAGGAAGGGGGCGCCGAGAGGTTTGTGAGGAAAAACGGGGCGCACGAGAAAAGAATGCAGGAGATTGTGTTGGAGAAGACTGTGGGAGAGAGGACGGACGAGGGCAGCGACCCATGGGAGCAGATACGCCCTGAAGCCCCCAGGTCCGAGGAGCCTTTCAGGCTGCCCGCGCTTGAGCTCCTCGACCCGAAGATAGGCCACTCGTACGAGGTAGACCGCCAGGCGGTGTACGAGAAGGCTGCCATGATAGAGCAGAAGCTCTCGGACTTCGGTGTTATGGGCAACGTGACCGAGATAAGGCCGGGGCCTGTGATTACTATGTTCGAGTACAAGCCCGCACCCGGCGTAAAGATAAACAAGATTTCCAACCTTACCGACGACCTCGCCATGTGCCTGAGCGCACTCAGCGTCAGGATTGTGGCCCCCATTCCCGGCAGGGACGTGGTGGGTATCGAGGTTCCCAACGAGTACAGGGAAGAAGTAGTGCTGAGGGAGCTTCTGGAGCAGAAGGAGTTCAGGGGCGGCGGTTCGCTCCTTACTCTGGCTCTGGGCAAAGACATCTCGGGAAGACCCTACTATACCGACCTGAGGAAGATGCCCCACCTCATGATTGCGGGCACCACGGGTTCGGGAAAAAGCGTTTTTCTCCACTCGCTCATGGCGAGCATGCTGTACAAGGCCACGCCCTCGGAGATAAAGTTCATCATGGTAGACCCGAAGATGCTCGAGCTGTCGATATACGAGGGCATACCGCATCTGCTTCACCCCGTTGTCACTGACACACGAAAGGCAGCAGCCGCTCTGCGCTGGGCGGTGGGGGAAATGGAAGAGCGCTACAGGCTGCTTTCTACCCATGGGGTTCGCGACATCGAGGCTTACAACAGGGGACTCGAAAGGCTTCCCGAGGAGTTTAGGAAGGAGCACTGGCTGCCCTACCTAGTGATAGTTCTCGACGAGCTTGCCGACCTCATAATGGTCGCCCCGAGAGAAGTCGTGGAGAGCATAACCCGGCTTGCCCAGAAGGGGAGGGCGGCGGGAATCCACCTCATAGTCGCCACGCAGAGGCCGTCTACGGACATCGTAGCGGGCTTGATAAAAGCAAATTTCCCGGCCCGCATCTCTTTCCTTGTATCCTCGAAAGTGGACTCCAGGATAATAATGGATTCCTCCGGGGCAGAGGGGCTTCTTGGCCGGGGAGACATGCTTTTCCTCCAGCCCGGCACCTTCAACCTGGTGCGCATCCAAGGGGCGCTGGTTTCTGACGGAGAGCGCAAGCGCATCACTACCTACCTCAGTGAGCAGGGCGCTCCTAACTACATCAGTGAGATAACCGCCCTTGTAACCGAAGACGACCCCTGGGATACGGAAGCCGAAAAGGACGAGCTGTACGAGAGGGCGCTGCTCATAGTGGCCGAAATGGGGCAGGCATCCATTTCTATGCTACAGAGGAAGATGAAAATAGGTTATAATAGGGCCGCAAGTATAGTGGAGATTATGGAAAAGGAGGGGCTGATCGGCCCGCAGGAAGTGGCGGGCAAGCCCCGCGAGGTTTACATTGACGCCGACAAGCTCCATGAGAGGTAAACGAGATTGAATAAGGCACTTTCGACGCTTGTAGTCGCTTTATTGATAGCAGTGCCCGCATTGGGCACTTCTAGTGCATCCGACCTGGAGCGCGTCGTTGAAAACGTGCAGCGCACTTACGAGGGGGCCCGCGAGTTTCACGCCTCCTTCGAGCAGACCGCAGAGATCAAGGCTCTTGAGAAGGTGCAGAAGTCAAAGGGTGAGGTGTGGTTTAAAAAGCCGGGCAAGATGCGCTGGAACTACTACACGCCCAACCGTGACGAAATCGTCTCGGACGGCTCTACCTTTTGGCAGTACGACCACGAAGAGAAGCAGGTTGTGGAGACCTCCATCGAGCGGGTGATAAGCACACAGGGCACAACGACGTTCCTGCAGGGTCTGGGAAAGATAAAGGAGCAGTTCAACGCATCCTTTCCCACCAAGGGACATAGGGACGCAAAGGGCAATTACCTCGTCGATCTTTCGCCAAAGGACGACTCGGGGGACGAGGTAAACAGGTTTACCATAGTAGTTGACCCGAAGAGCTGGATTGTGAGCGCAATATTCCTGTACGACCCCTTCAACAATAAGACCATAGTTAACTTCAGCAACATTGAGATAAACAAGGGGATATCCGACTCGGTATTTAAGTTCAAGATACCAAAAGGGGTTGAAGTCATAAAAGCCCCGCCGCTTATCCGGTAGGGCGTTTGTTTCTGATTTAGAAAAAGACAAGAAACACTCTTAGATGCGAATGCGGGAGGCATTATAGGGGAGGTGCTTAAATTCAGATTGGTGGAGGAGAAAGGCGCGCAATAGCCGGGAGTGGAAGCACAGTGCCGTTGGAGGACGGCTGGGGCCGCCCGGCTCAATTTAAGTAGAAGAGCTGACCTCAGGCAGTAAGGGTTGTTTGCTTCAGTATCTATAAAAATTACATACCTTGAGCTGATAATTTGAAGCGGGGCTGTACCCTTAATTTTGAAATGCTTGTGTGAGCATTACGGTACTTTTAGTCACGAAAAGTGTTTAAGCCCTCGTGGGGTATTCCATTTTAGTCGGGAGTCAGAATAGACCCTACCGTCTGACACCCCATATGTACCAGTAGGGGTAGGAGTATGTCCAGTGCCCGCCGGGCAGGTTAAGGATTCCCCTGTAGGATAGGAGTGACTGCGTGCCTTTGTCTTTGCAGCTTCCGTATTCGTCGCGGTCTCCCGGCACCGCGAGCTTGAACAGGAGGCTTGAGTACTTGCCGCCCATCGTCGGATCGCAGTACTTGGGAGCTTTGAAGGAAGTTTTTTTGTCATCGCCGGATCTTTTGCCCCATATGTACCAGTGGGGGTGTGAATAAGTCCAATATCCCTCCGGGAGGTCAGAGAACCCCTGATACGAGGATAGCGAGGACCGGCCCTTGTTCTTGCAGTTTCCGTGCTTTTGGTTGTCGTATGGCACTGTGAAATGCATGATAAGGTCTGAGTACAGGCCGTCAAAAGAGGGGTCGCATTTCGGATTAGAGCCGTGCTTGCCGGGATGAAGGGGCTGCCCGACTCGGTACAGCTGGTATCCGGGCGCCGTTTCTTTCCCCTTCGGCCCGGCAGGGGATTTTCCATGAGGCGCATAAGCGGGTTTACCGTGAGGAGCGTCAGCGGATTTACCTTTTCCCTTTGCGAAAGCGCCGGGCACGAAGAACAGGCAGATCGATAAAATTAGAATTGCTGTTAGGAAACTTCTCATGCTCCACCTCCTTAACATATAAGCCCCTGGTGAAAGTTTAGAGGACAAATTATCTTATAATAGTGTAACACCATTATAGCGATTAGGATGAACGGTCGGCTATATAAAATAAGTCGGAGTGCGCGTTCATGACGCTCTGCGAATTATGACGTATATCGACCGCGCATGGTTGCTCCTGTGCCATTACTAAAATTAATAAACGATTTTTTCACTTCCCAACTTATATAACTATAGTGCCGTTTTGAGGGGGACACTACCGAGGGGGGTGTATGAAATGTCATGTCATGTATATTAATGATTTGTTGGCTGATGGTTTTGGCTGTAAATAGGGAAATACAAACCATAAATTAACCCATGTGCAGCTAATTTACATCGGTATTATTTTTGAAATCCATCCCTACCTGTCAACCTCTCCCAGCACTATATCGAGGCTTCCGATGGCGGCGATGACGTCTGCAAGGAGACTGCCTTCGACCATCTTTGAGAGCGCCTGGAGGTTCACGAACGAAGGCCCCCGCACTCTCATCCTGTAAGGCTGGCCGCTCCCGTCGCTTACGAGGTAGTACGACAGCTCGCCCTTGGGGTTCTCGACGGCGAGGCGCACCTCGCCTGGAGGGGGCTTGAAACCCTCGTAGACGAGCACGAAATGACGGATCAAGGACTCCATCCTAGTGTAGACAAGCTCCTTTTCAGGAAGCACTATCTCAGGGAGGTCGGCGATGTAGGGGCCGTCGGGCAGGTTGTCGATGCCCTGCTCTATGATGCGCAGTGATTGACGCATCTCCTCCATCCTGCACAGGTAGCGCGAGTAAGCGTCGCCGTCGGTGGCCACGGGCACCTCGAAGTCGTAGTTCTCATAGTCCAGGTAGGGCATCGCCTTGCGCACGTCGTAGGGCACGCCGCTCCCGCGCAGCACCGGCCCGGTGAGTCCCAGGTCGATGGCGTCCTCGGCACTGATGAACGCGACGTCCTTTGTTCTGTCCACCCACAGGCGGTTGCGGGTGAGGAGCTTGTCGACCTCATTAAGCGTTTCGGGGAATACCTTTATGAAGTTTCGCACCACTTCGGAGAAGTTCTCCGGCAGGTCGAGCGGCAGGCCTCCCACACGCGGGTAAGAGGTCGTCATCCTGGCCCCGCACACGATTTCCAGGATGTCGTAGACCCTCTCGCGCTCCTTGAAGCAGTACATGAACACGCTCATCGCCCCAAGGTCGAGGGCGTTTGTGCCAATGCCTATGAGGTGGGACTCTATCCTGCCCAGCTCGAACAGTATGACTTCGGCCACCTTCGCCCTTTCGGGCACTTCGTCCTGTATCCCCAGGAGCTTCTCCACCGTGAGGATGTAACCGATGTTGCTGCAAATGGAGGCCACGTAGTCCATCCGGTCGGTGTAGGGAATGCACTGCTGGTATGTGATGTGCTCGCACAGCTTCTCAACGCCGCGGTGGAGGTAGCCTATGTGCGTGGTGGCTTTGACAACGTACTCGCCGTCCAGCCGGAGCAGCACACGTAAAACTCCGTGCGTCGAGGGGTGCTGCGGGCCCATGTTGAGAAGAAGGGTCTCGGTCTTCAGGCTGCTGGTGTCGCCGAACTCTTCGGATACGAACTCAATTCTTTCCATGACGAATTCTCATAACGCACGGATTGCCCGAGGTCTATTAATTATTTGGGGATTTTTCGAGGGGTTTATCTAACGAGCCCCTGAAGTCCAGCTTACCCGCTTCAAGCTCCCTCTCGAAGCAGCGTTTCGACGGCTCGCGGTTCCTGACGTCGAAGTCCTTCCTTAGGGGGAAATAGTCGTAGTCGTCCGGCATCAGTATCCTCCTCAGGTCAGGATGGCCCTCGAACACGATTCCGAACATGTCGTATACCTCGCGCTCGAGCCAGTCGGCCCCCTTCCAGATGTTGGTGACAGACGTCGCGCGGAGCCTGTCTTCAGGAACGCCTATTCTGAGGTTCAGCCGCGCATTGTCCTCAAAGCCCTCGCCGAAGCGGTGCACTACATACAGCACTTCGTACCGCGGGTTGCGAAGGCCCAGGTAATCTACGGCCGTGATGTCGGCGAGGAAGACGAAACCGTGGTTGCGTTTGAGGTGGGAAGCCACCGCATGGAGGTCTAATTTGTTGATGAGGAGTGTGGTCTCGCCCCTGAACTCAGTGACCTCCAATATGGCGCTCGGTTTGTGCCGGTTGATGGAGTCGAGGGCCGTTTGAGGCTCGAAGGTCATACCAGCGGCGCCCCTTCGATCTCGATCTTTCGCTGTATTTTCATTACTGCGTCGATAAGGGCTTCGGGTCTCGGCGGGCAGCCTCCGACATACACGTCCACGGGGAGGAACTCGTCTATTCCCTGCACCACGGAGTAGCTGTCGAATGGGCCGCCCCCACAGGTGCACGAGCCCATGGCGATGACCCACTTAGGCTCCGGCATCTGCTCGTATATCTTCCTGCAGACCGAGGCCATCTTGTAGGTAATCGTGCCGGATACTATCATTAAATCTGCCTGCCGGGGGGAGAACCTTGCGACCTCGGCGCCGAACCTGGCTAGGTCATAACGAGAGGCCAGCGCGCTCATCATCTCGATAGCGCAGCAGGCCGTGCCGAAGGGCATGGGCCACAGGCTGTTCTTCCTGCCCCATTTGGCAAGCTCCTGAATGCTTGTGAGCAGAAACCCCTCGCCTCCGAGGGCGGGACTCGTGGTCACTCCCAGTCCAGAGCCCCCGATTTGACGACGTAAAAATAGCAGCCGAGCATTATGAAGAGGA
>JADFKM010000028.1 GCA_022564935.1 Candidatus Dadabacteria bacterium | reverse complement strand
GAGCCGCTGGGTGCCGCCGGCCCCGGGGATGATGCCGAGCAGGATCTCGGGCTGGCCGAGCGTCGCGTTGTCGGCGGCGATACGCACGTCGGCGCAGAGCGCGAGCTCGCACCCGCCGCCGAGGGCGTAGCCGGTGACCGCGGCCACGACGGGCTTGGGGATGCGGGCGACGGCGGTCAGCGAGGACTGCAGGCCGCCGGAGCGGGCGCCCATGTCCGCGTACGACATCTCCGCCATCTCCTTGATGTCGGCGCCGGCGGCGAAGACCCGCTCGCCGCCGTACACCACGACGGCGCGTACGTCGTCGCGCTCGGTCGCCTCCTGCGCCGCGGCCCGGATCTCCTCCTGGACCTGCTGGTTCAGCGCGTTCATCTTGGGCCGGTCCAGCCGGATCGTGCCGACTCCGTCCACGTGGCCGTTGACGATGTGTCCCCCCATCCTCCCGCCGGCCTGTAGCGCCATTTCCAGATTCACCCTGCTGCCGTTTTTAAGGCTCGATAGAGTGGTGCGGGCGAGGGTCTCATGCGAAGCGTCCACAGTGAACGAATCGGGCGTTATCGACGTGACGGTTAGGCACACCCCGCTTACGGAAATGCTTTCGCCTGCGCTAACGCCGGAGAGCTCGATTGCGGCGGGCGAAATGGTAAACACTGAATCGGCCGACCCGGCCTTGACGGCCTTCACCGTACCCACGCACTCTACAATCCCTGTAAACATAGGCTACCCTGCCCTCGCAGACCGGAAAGTGTCGTACAAGACAATTGCCACCCCTACTGTGATGGCGCAATCCGAAATGTTGAATGCCGCCCAGTGGAGCTTCTGGTGTCCAAACCAGTGCAGGTCGAGAAAATCGGTCACAGACCCGGCATAGATCCTGTCCATCGAATTCCCTATCGCTCCCCCCAATATCATCGACAGGGCTGAAATAAGAAGTTTGTTATCTTCAGAGGCCTTTCTCATCAAGGCTACGAGAACCACCACCGCAACAATAAGCACAAATACAAAAAAGCCCATCCTGAGACGCTCATCGAGTGAGTTCAGAATCCCGAAGGCAGCGCCGCTGTTTTGATAGTGCACTATATCTAAAAACGGGAGCACCCGGATCTTTTCGTGAAGGGCGAGGTTAGTGCGTATTAGGAACTTTGTAAGCTGGTCGGTTACGATCACTAATAAGGCGATCGATACGCTTAAACGTGCCTTGATCATGATTTTATGATTATACGGGTAGCTCCCCGCTACGCAACCTTATATTCCCCACATGCAGTTGAGCATTTAACCGTCTTTAATCTTCCACGCCTCGGAGCTCACCGACCACTTAGACCTGTCGATGAAATCCCTTGCCGACTCTGTCAGTCTCCGGTCGGCTCCAAGTTTAAGCACCCTTTCAAAACCGGCTGTAGCATCCGCGTAGTCCCCGTCTGCAAAAGAGCTGAGTCCGAGCAGCATCAGGCTTTCCCTAAAAAGCTTCCCGGTCGGAAGTCCGAGCCGTACGGAACGGGAAAGATAGCCCTTTGCCCTCTTGTACTCTCCATTCGAGTAAAATATCTTTCCCAGCAAATAGAATCCGCCACCGTAATCGGGGTTTTCCCTTACCAGATCACTGAGGACGGCTACCTGAGTTACCTTGTCCCTGGTTGAGAAGTACTCCCTCATCTTCTCCTCTATACCTCCTCCGATCTCGATAGAGTTGATCTTCAGCTCAATCGACCTTTGCAGATCGGGCGGGTAACCCAACTTGTGAAGAGATCGATACAACTCAAGCGCCTTCTGCGCATCTCCAAGCTGCCAAAGCGCGTTTGCCCTTAAATTCTCGATTACCGCCCTATCGACTTTAGTTAAAGACTCCCTCTGCGCATCCATGGCCAGCAAAGAATCGAAATCGCCCCCGTAGTAATACGTGTATGAAAGGATCTGTAGGAGAGACGGGTCGTCGGGGCTGTGCCGTAGAGCAGAATCAACATAGCTACGCGCGCGGTAGTAGTTCCGGTTCTTGAACTCTAATATTGCCTTCTCCCTCAATGCGCTTATCTTTCGCGGACACTTCCCTTCGAATATGCTAGGCTGGCTGAATTTATAGAGAGCCAGCTGACGGAGGCCCTCGGGCACGCTTATGGCCCCTAGGAATTCCCTCCATTGTCCAACAAGCTCATCCAGGGCCTTCCCATACACTGAAGCGTCTCCCGACCTGTAAAACCGCTTGTATCTTTGAATCCCGTATGTGTCGATGAGGAACCTGGAAAAGGAGCCCATAACTGTGTAGCTCCTCGAAGGGGCCTTGACCCAGAACCCGTAACCGAGCACCTCGGTAATATCGGGCGCCGCCCCAATGTCATGGAGAGCCGCAGACCACTGGTGGGGGTCGTGAGCCTCACCCCCCCAATCGGCTGCCACCGCCAGCCCTTCGACAAGCCCCACCTTCGGGCTTACGCGTAGAACCCTGGTGCCGAACTCGGAGGCCATTACGTGCGCAAGCTCGTGCTTCAATACGTCGTGGGGGAAGGAGTCGTAGACCAGGTGAATCTCGCGGTGTATGGGGTTCGCCACGGTCACGGCGCCTGAGCCCAGGAGCTTTTTGCGTGTTTTGGAGTCAGGGTATATGTAGGAACGGATTTTCTCCTCCGAGCCTACCTTCATGAAATCGGCTAGCTGCCGGTAGCGCCACTCGTGGTCGTTGGCGATGAGCGCAATGTCGCGAGCTTCCCTCGTGCCGGGAGTGAAATAGATTATGAAGTGCTTGGTCTCTACCGAGCCTACCAGATAGTTTTCAACAACGTAGTCCCTTGTGTATTGAAACCCCAGCTCCTCGCGCTTCACATACCCAGCTACAAGCACTGCAATTAATACGACTAACACGACCGCTTCCCACGCCCTCAAGATCCCGAACTTTACCCTCCTGTATAGGCCCAGGGCCGTAAGGAAGCTCAAACCCCAGCAGACTATAAGCGCCCTGTACATGATGAGGGCTTTAGTGATAGGTATTACCTCGTCATAAAGGGGGCCGGGAAAAAACCCGAAGACCGGGTTGTAGGCATACACGGGAAGCTCACGGTACAGGTTCCAAAGGGAGTACAGAACCGTGCCGATAAGCACAAGCGCCCCGATTAAAAACCCCCTCCTCGGAAACACCGTTCCCAAAAACATCCCCAGGGAGCAGGAGAAGAACACGGTGACGAGCGGGATTAACAGATAAAACACAACACCCTCACTTATATAACAGTCCGACCTTATTACCGAGCTTCCAAGACCTACGAGAAACGGTATAGCGAGCAGGATCAGGTGCAAAGAAAGCACCATCGACATCAAATCGGAAAACCGGTTCTGTCCCTTCGGCCCTTTGGTGTAATCGAGAGCGATCAGCTCAGCAGAGAGGAACACAGATAAAAACGCCAGTACGAAGGCGGTAAATACGCTGTACTCAAATCCAAGGACGCCTACGAGGGGAAAGGCGGTAAGTGCAAGCGCCGCCGCCGTTATCAGCGCCGCAGAGATGAGAAACTTCTTTGAGGAAAGCAGAGCGAGGAAATTCATGCCATCAATACTACAGTATTAGTTACAGATTCGGCTCCGCATTGCTATACTCCTCTCGCAGCACGGCGCGCATTATCTTGCCGTTCGGGGTCTTGGGTACGGACTCGACGAAATACACCTCCCGGGGGCACTTGTAGTCGGCAAGGCGGCTCTTCGAGTATTCGATTATGGACTTCCTGGCCTCCTCCTTATCTCCCTGCCCGGCGCCGAGAACTACAAACACCGCAGTCACGGTCTTGTCCTTATCCACCGTGATCCCCGCAACGGCGCACTCACCAACCGCCGGGTGCTCGCTAATGACCCTCTCCACCTCGAAGGGCGAAACCCTGTAGCCGAAGGTGTTTATCATGTCGTCATGTCTTCCCATAAGCCAGTAGTAGCCCTCTTCGTCCCTGTAGAAGTAATCCCCGCTGATAAACCAGCCCTCCCTGAAACTCTCGGCCGTCTGCTCAGGCTGACTCCAGTATCCGAGCATGATCCCGGGGTCCCCTGCGGGAGTGGCGAGCACGCCGACCTCGCCCGGAGGAACCTCCACACAATCTTCGTCTATGAGCGTGGATTGATGGCCCGGCTGCGGTTTGCCCGGAGAGCCGGGTTTAATGGGCATCCCCGCCATATTGGAGATGTAGTAGCTGAACTCGCTCATCCCCAGGCCGTCGTAGAGCTCTACTCCGAACCTTTCCTTCCAGGACAGAAAAAGCTCCTCGCTCAGATGCTCCCCCGCGCTAAGGGCGTGCCTTAGGCCCGAGAGGTCGAATGGGGCCGTTCCCGCTGCTCTCAGCATCTGCCTGTAGACGCCGGGAACGGCCATGAACACGTTTACGCCGTATTTTTTTATCATCTCAAGGAACTTCAAGGCGTCGTGCTCCCCTCCCCAAATCACCGTAGCACACCCCCTCCTCCACGGGTCGAGACACCCGGTGCCGAGAGCGTATGTCCAGTTGAGCTTCCCCGCATGCATCACCGTGTCGTCAGGCCTTAGCGCCTGCCAGAACTTTGCGGATGGGTCGCGTCCGATGAGAGACCTGTGAGCGTGCACCACGCCCCTGGGGTAGCCAGTGGTGCCGGAGGTGTAGCACATGTACGCCGGGTCAACGGCTTTGGTTTCGGGGACATTCAGGGAGTCGGGGGTCTTCATGATTAGCTCTTTTAAATCCACGCAGCCGCGCGGCACGGGACCCCCTACGATGAGAACGTGCTCAAGCTGTCCTGAAGCTCCACGGTTAGGCTCCACGGCCCCGTAAAGCTCAGGAGTGGTGACCACACCTTTAGCGCCGCTGTCTGAAAGCACGAATCCCACTTCTTCTTCTGTAAGCATGGAACTGGTGGGCACGGGGACGGCCCCTATCTTTGCGGCGCCCAGAAACACCAGGGGAAATTCGGGGAGGTTGGGGAGCCTTATTACGATGCGCTCCCCCTTATCGAAACCCAGCGACAGAAGGGCGTTGGCGATCTTATTAGTGAGCACAGAGAGGTCGGCAAACGTATAAGTCCTGCATTCCCCCTCATCGCTTTCCCAGTAAAGCGCCACTTTTTCCCTGTGGGACGGCAGGAGGGCGAGTTTATCCGTGCAGTCCTTTCCTATGTTGTAATACTCCGGGACTTCCCACTTCCAGCTTTTCCTGAGCCTGTCGTAATCGAACTCCATAATTTCGCTTAATACCCCAGCCCTTCCGGGGGTTCCGGTTCAAACCTCCGTTCAGCATGCGACAATTCCGTTGTTCATATTACATCGGTAAAACATACAGATAAAGACACGATTATGTCATCCGGTTTCGCAGTTAGGATTTTGGGGAGGGTTATAGGTTAATGAACCCTTAGTATATCGTGGGTATTCGTTTACCGAGGAACCTCAGTACTTAATCTCTTCGAAATCGGTAGTGTCGGAATCGGACTCGCGCTCTACGATGCTCGTTAAGGCTATCTTCCAGTCCCCACCGAAGGGCTCCACCACACACTCAACCTCAGAGAAGGGCACAAACAGTGCGTTAAACAGCCGCGTTGCCGTGGAGGTTATTACTAGAACGCTGCGCTCAAGGTAAGTCGAAAGGTCGTAGTCAAAATGGAGCTCGAAGGCGCTCAGCTTATCCAGCTCCACAACGTCGTCTGAGGGAGGCATAAGCTCCTGGACTCCGAGCACCTCCACATCAACGGAGAAATGGGAGTCATCGTCGTTATCGGCTTCCTTGATATATACCTTGACGGGCTTGCAACCGTTTGTTTTGTAGGCCTTCATAAGCGTGTCGTCGAGAAGGTCTATATGCAGCCCCTTTATATGCGTACCGAGTTTTATTTTCCCACTCATAAATGTCCTCCGGCTCTCCGGCCTCTTACCATACCCTTTCCGTAGCCGCATCGAAGGGGAAAAAACGCAACGCCCCGTCCTCTCCTCCCTCAAAAAAATTTAAGCCAAAATACTACTTTAAATACTACATCATTTTCGCCCCGGAATGAAAACCGCCGCTAAATCGACACCCCACTTTAACAACATCATACGCCCCGGCTCACAGCGCCGGTTTCGGAGTATTAGGCGTCGATGGCGGCAGCACCGGAAGCACGAGCGCATCATGCAGTATAACTCCGGTCAGCGAATCGAGAAAAGTGGTGATCTTATCCACTTCATCATCCCTTAGCTCCATGCCGAGCTGAGTTGTGCCCATAATCCTGACGGCCTCTTTCAAATCCCACACCGCCCCGTCGTGGAAGTAGGGGTAAGTCCTCGTTATATTCCTCAGCGAGGGGACTTTAAACACGAACTTGTCGGCATCGTTTTTGGTCACCTCATACCTTCCCAAGTCCTTTTTGTTGCCGTAGGGCTCTACGATACCGAACTTCAATATATGCGCCACCGCCTAGAGCGGCTCCGTTGTGACAGGCCGTGCAGCCCTTGGAGATAAAAAGCTTAAGCCCCCGCTTCTCGGCCTTCGTCAGGGCTCCCTCGTCCCCTTTCAAATAGTTATCAAAGCGCGAAGGGGTGAGGAGATTCTCTCAAAAGCGGCGATTGCCTTTGCCACGTTGTCGTAATTAACGGGGTTGGATTCACCACCGAAGGCGGCTCTGAACTCCTCCCCGTATGAGGGGATCGACCTCAGCCGTGCAATAACCAAATCGGGATTCGGCATCGCTTAGGAGCTCATCCCCTCGGGCGTTAACGCCTTGGAGTATAAACAGACACACAGTGCCGGAAATTGCGACAACAAACCCGTATTTCGATGGTGCGTAAACCCCCAAAATGGAAATTATTCTTATTGCTATATACACTTTTTTAGTCCTTAACAACCCGAAATTTCGGGGAATAAACCGTATTCCGCCTTACACGCAACCGCAGAAAACTGTCGCATTGAGAACCCCCCTGCTCTGTTGTATAGTTACTCTCACCGTCTAATACTCGACACTCTCCCGCCACGGAGGTCTTAATAGCCTTTGGAAGCGATCCTAAGCGGAAACCTTACTATAGTCACGTTTTTTCCCCTGGTGGGAATACCCATTATCCTCTTCGTTTCGCTGGTAAATAAAAACTCTAAAACCCACGTTTTCACGGCCACCCTCATAGTCATGGCCGTCGAGTTCTTGCTGTCGCTCCCGTTGTTCATTAACTTCGAGGTAGGCATGGCCGGTATGCAGTTCACCGAGCACCTGCCATGGATTCAGTCCCTGGGAATCAGCTATTTCCTGGGCATAGACGGCATTAGCCTCTTCCTCGTGCTCCTAACCACATTCATGATGCCCATAACGATGCTCAGCGCATGGAACGCAATAGGGGAGAGGGTAACCGCATTCTGTGTGCTTATGCTGGTGCTTCAGACGGCCCTCGTGGGAACCTTCACTGCTCTCGACATGGTGCTGTTCTTCACCTTTTGGGAAGCGGTGCTCATACCAATGTACTTTATCATCGGGTTATGGGGAGCGGAACGCAGGATTTATGCGGCGATAAAGTTTTTCATATACACGGCTTTCGGCAGCGCCCTTATGCTTGTGGCCATTTTTTATCTCTACTACTCCCATATCGAGCAGTTCGGGACGCCGTCTATGAGCATCATCGACCTGTACAGAGTAGAGCTCCCCTACCTCGGCCTTATGAGCCCGCAGGGATTATGCTTCTTGGCTTTCTTCCTGGCCTTTGCCATAAAAGTGCCCCTGTTCCCCTTCCACACGTGGCTTCCAGACGCCCACGTTGAAGCCCCCACTCCGGGCAGCGTAGTCCTGGCGGCCATACTGCTTAAAATGGGCACATACGGGATCCTGAGGTTCCTGCTCCCCCTGTTTCCCGAGGCCACCACAGACCTCCTCCCCTGGATATGCGTCATTTCCATCATAGGGATAATCTACGGGGCTATGGTGGCGTTTGCCCAGGTCGACCTGAAGAAGCTGATCGCCTACTCTAGCGTGAGCCACATGGGTCTGGTAATGCTCGGCATATTCGTGCTCAACGTACAGGGAATGCAAGGCTCTATATATCAGATGTTAAGCCACGGCCTGTCCACCGGGGCGCTGTTTATCATAGTGGGGATGATATATGAGCGCAGACACACGAAGCTGATAAAGGATTTTGGGGGTATATCGAAGTCGATGCCCATATTCGCAGCTTTTTTCCTTATCTCAACCCTGTCGTCCATCGGGCTTCCGCTCCTGAACGGATTTATAGGAGAGTTCCTGATACTGCTCGGTGTGTTCAGGTTCAACTATGTCTACTCTGCCCTGGGCGCCACAGGAGTTGTGTTGGGGGCGGTGTATATGCTGTGGGCCTATGAGAGAGTCATGCTCGGCCCGCTGGACAAAGAAGAAAACAAGGCCCTGCTCGACCTCAACTTGAGAGAGATATTCGTGCTGCTCCCAATCACGGTTATGATGTTCTTTATGGGCATCTATCCCAAGCCCATACTCGAAAGGATTGAGCCCTCGGTCGCCGGGCTCCTGAAGACCAAGTACTCCCACGTCATGGTGGTCGAATCGCCTGCGGTTACCGAAGCCGGTTCAAAATCTCAGTAATAATTCGGTCGGCCTTGATCCCCTCGGCCTCTCCCCTAAAATTGATCACAATCCTATGCTTGAGCACCGCCGGAGCCAGCGCCCTGACGTCATCCACGCCCGGAGCGTACCTGCCGTCCAGAATGGCCCTTGCTTTACTCCCAAGCAGCAGGAACTGCGAGGCGCGCGGACCTACTCCCCACGAAACCCATTTTTTAACCACTTCGGGGGCGATATCTTCATGCGGCCTGGTAGACCTGGCAACCGTGACGGCGAACTCGGCCACGTGATCGGGAACGGGCACTCGACGCACGAGCCCTTGATAGTCCATTATCTGCCGAGCGTCTAGGACGACCTTCAAGTCAGGCTCAAACGACGAGGTCGTAGTCTTAACGATTTCCACTTCCTCTTCCATAGAAGGGTAATCTACGTCTATCTGGAACATGAACCTGTCCAGCTCGGCCTCCGGGAGCGGATACGTCCCTTCCTGCTCAATGGGGTTCTGCGTGGCCATGACATGAAACGGAGGTGACAGTGTGTGAGTCTCCCCGCCCACTGTGACCTTGAGCTCCTGCATCGCCTGCAATAGGGCGGCCTGCGTCTTGGGCGAAGACCTGTTTATCTCGTCTGCAAGCAGGAGGTTGCAAAAGATCGGTCCGTGAATGAACCTGAACAGGCGTTTTCCCGAGTCAGGGTCCCGGTCTAACACCTCGGAGCCTATAATGTCGGAGGGCATGAGGTCGGGGGTGAACTGGACGCGGTTGAACCGTAATTTCAACACTCTCGACAGCGTGCTCACTAGAAGGGTTTTCGCAAGGCCGGGCACGCCCACAAACAGGGAATGACCCTGGGAAAGAAGCGAATTCAACAGCAGCTCGACAACACCCTTTTGCCCTATTATAACCTTGCTGATCTCCCCGATAATTTCCTCGCGTATCCCCGCAAGCTGCTCGACTTTGGCGGCGTCTTCACTTATAGCGGTCGTTAGAGCTTTCATCTTGTCTCCTTGTCAGCCAGAACGGCTAGAATTTCCCTTTCGCTTTTCGATTCCTCTTTCAAACCCAATTTGTCATATAGATGCAGAAGCGAGGAGTGAAGCTCCGGGTCAAACGGGTCGATGGAAATGACGTTTTCGTAGGCCCGGAGAGCTCTTTTGTAATCCCCGCTCTCCATATACGATTTTCCCAGGTTAATAAAGGTATTGGGGTAACCGGGAAAGTAATCTACGAGCGGAATCAATACCTCACGAGCCTCGACGTATTTGCCCATCGAGTTCCTCACCGAAGCAAGCCTGTTCACTACCACGGGCGAGAGCGGGTTGTGGCGCAGCGCTTTTTCATACTCGTAAGCCGCGGCCCGTACTCTGCCTCTAGAGCGCAGCAGGTCACCGATACGCGTATACTCCCTGGCCTGCAAGTCTGTTACCTCGCCGAGGTCAAGTTCTGAGCCCTTGTCCTCCCCCTCTCCTTCTTCGACGAACTTCAACTCAATGACCTTTGTGTCACTTATCTTCTCCTTGAGGCTCTTGGAGCGCAGGTCTTTTTCCCACTCCTCGTAAAAGGAGCCGAACTCCAAATCTGTAACGGTCTGGAGGGCGGAATTTATATCTCCCCGCTCCTTTACTTCCTGAAGAAGCATCGGGATGACTCCCTCTCCCCATCTGTCGAGCAGGAATTCGACCATCGTTCCCACCTGGGCAAACGCAAGCTGCGCTTCGTCGGCGCTGTCGAGCTTTCCGAACGATGGGTGCATCTTCTCCAAGGGCACAAGCCTGTCCTCATTCAAGGCCCTTGCCAGTACGGTTTCATAGAGGGGGGTGAGGAAATTCCTCTTATCGTCCCTCCACCTGCTTTCATGAGCCTTCGCGAGCCCCTCATGAAGCCACACAGCCATATTGTTCTCAGTAGCGACGAATATGAGATAATGCGCGTACTCATGCGCAAGGGTATCGAGCCACTTGTATCCCCTGGGAAGCAGCCTGGGCGAAAGTATCATTATGCGGTTGAACTTGCAAACCCCCACAACCCCGGTTGTCTGTATTTCGCGAAGCGTGAGAGTAGAAGCGTGTGAAAAGCTCTCGAGGCTGGGGAATATCTCCACTATGACCGGAACATCGGGGTAACGGTTGAAATCCCTCCCTATATTAGCATATGACTTCTCCAGCCCATCAATTGCGAAATGAACCAGAATCTTGTCCTTGGGATGGGCGTAACGCACCTTGAAGTTCCGGGAGGCCACCTCCTTGAACATGCTGCCGGTCTCGGCCACTTTTTGTATATATTCGACGTACTCATCTATGTATTTCGGAAGCTTTTTTTTGCTCTGTTTGGCTTCCTGAGCCATACGGAGGGAGGCGGCGTAGTTACCCTTGAAGAACTCCACCCTGGATGCAACGTAATTTGCAAGGGCTTTCTCCTCTTCGGTGCCTGCCGCCGAAAATGCGAGTTTAGACCTGACTGTAGCTTCCTTTACCTGCCACTTGTATAGGTGCTCCTCGACGGCCTTGATATGAAACTGGAAACGGCTCGAAGAAATTTCACTTTCGGCCCCTAGGGCGGCGGATCCATATGCTGCGAGCAGGAGCATTACGGTGCTCAGCAGTACCCTCATTTAATGATCCTCTCGTAGTATTTTCTATTAAGCTCATCGAACCCTTCAGGCGAGCCGTCGCGCAGCGCCTTAAGCAGGGACTCTTTCAGCTCCTTGCCCACCACGGGCTCGGCAGCCTGGGGAATCTCGACGTAGCCGGTATCCACCCCGATCATGCCGTGTCTCCGGTTCCCACCTCCGAGCACGAAGGGAACTGACTGTCCCCGGCCCATCGAGCTCATCTTTAGCTGCTCCAACAGCCCCTTGGCCGATGCCTTTGCCCTCCGCAGGGCCTCGAGGGCCTCGGACTCGTTGGATATTCCCTTAGATATTTCAGCCTCGCTCAGGTTTTCCGAAGCCCCGGCCATGTACCTGCTCGCTTCACCGAGCTCCTTGCCGAGCTCCCCGGGCAGCACAGCCCCGGCCGAGGGGTTGTTGCACTCGCCTGCGAGCTCGTATGTCTCTCGCTCGATTTTGTCCTGTCTGTCCGCAAGTTTTCTCATATCTTTTTTAGCGGCGCTGTCGTCACGCTCAGCCCCTTCACGATTTTTAAGGAGTGAGTCCATCAAGCTCTCTGTGTTTTGCTTTAGCTCACTCTCCGCCTCTTCAAGCTTCTCAATCCGAGATACTATGTTGTTTAAGGTCATTATACCGCCCGAAAGGGAGGCGGAAGCAAACGACTGCGCACCGCTTTGCAGGGCCGCCATCATATCCTGCATCTGGCTTTCCATGTCCCCGAGCATGCTGAGGGCCTCATCCAGCCTGCCCTCTTCAATCAACTTCATCATCTCATCGAGTTGCTCGCTAACGTTCACAGTCTTGAATGCCTCGGGGTTGAGGTGGCCTTCTGGGATTGAGGAGTTAAGCGAGGCGAGCTTCTGGGCCATTTGGGCCATCAATTCCTTGAGCTCCGCAATTTTACGCTCGATAGCCTTCAATGTCTCCTCGTCTACACCTTCTTTGAGCTTCTTAAGCAGCTCGGAAAGCTCTTCGTATCCACTGGCCATATCCTGCCCGTAAAGAAGCGAGTCCCGAATCATCTCACTCTTAATCATGGAGTCGAGGAACAGAACATCGTCTTCGAACTCGTTTATCTCCCTGGTTATCCGTCCGTCAAAACGGCCGATACCTGCCTGGGAAAACAGGGACGAGGTTTCGTTGCGGTCTTCAAGGATTTCGTCGATCCTGCTGAGCATATTGGAGAGGCCGATAAAATAGGTATAGTCCGAGTAATCGTCTCCCTTCATATTATCGATGAGCGCCTCAAGCGTGGCGTACGCCCCTTGGATCTTCACAGTTATATCGCCCTGCGTCTCACGAACTGCCTGGTAATCGATTGCGGCTGCCAATGTATCGGGGCGGAACTCTATGTCGTCGGCCAGCGTCTCAAGCAGCTGCTCGAACAACACCTCGGCAAGCTCGACGATGTCTCTGTGCTCCTGCCTGCGGTCTTTGACTCTGATACGGATGGTGTTTGAGATGCCGGCTTTAGGCCCCGAAACCCCGTCGTTGTCGTAGGCCATGACCCCAACCTCAAATACTTCGCCGGGCTGACCGGGAACTGAATATACGTCGATCTTGACGGAGCCCCCGAAACGCTGCGGCTCCTCAGCCAGCTCGCTCAAGAGCTTGATGTGCTCCCCATGCTCGCTGCGGGAGAGGAGATAAATCGCTGTGTGGCCGAAATCGTCCGCGGTCTCGTACTCAATGTCGATCGATTCCTCACCCTTAATATCCAAAATGTCCTCAGTGTTTGGAGAGCTGATTTTAACGGATGGAAAACGGTCTTTTTCAGCCGTAACGGCAAAGTCCCTCGTCCTTGCACCCAGTGAGTCGCGGATAAAATAACTACCGTCTGAGAGGACGGTGAAACTGCCCTCTATAGAGCCTCCCTCCCTGGACACAGAAACCCTAAGGCCCGAGCTCAACACAAGCTCTAGGTTCCCCACGGCGCGCAAGGGCACTGCCCGCAGGGTTACCTGCGTGCCCATCAGGGCCTTCACATCCCCCGTGGTTCCCAGGACGGTTTGTTGAGGTATGCGCGAATACTGCGGGTACTTATAAGTAATGCTGATATCGGCAAGCTCAAGCGCCGCGTGCCCCGTTAAGGGAACAAGCCGTGTGCTGAAGAAAAAACTCCGGAACTCGGGGCCTGTAAAGAGCAGCGCCAATGTCGACAGAACAACTGAGACGGCAAGGGGAGCAAAGTAGCGCCTCAGCCGCTCTAGGGAAACGGCCGTTTTTATGTCCTCGTTCTCCAGGCTCCCGGAAACAACCTGAATCTGCGCATCTACCAGGTCCTCCGATACGCCCGTACTCTTACCAGCCTCTCTTTGCTCCATCAGCTCAAGGCCGCTTAAGATGTCCTCACCGATGCCGCGACGGACCTTGTCGAAGTCCTCGATGATGTCGGAGCGCGGCTCGCGGTTAAGCGCAGGAAGAACGAGGAACCTATAAATACACAAAACAAACCCCATGAGGTATATAATTTTCAGGAAAGATAAATAGAACGGGTTGGAGCCGATAAGGGACAGTATTGATATAAACCCTAAACCGCCTGCAGCGGCGGCGAGAAAAGCCAAGACACCGCCTAAAACGGCAGCCCTGCTCTTTTCAGAAAAATATCTGTCAAGAAACGATTGCAGAACCAGCTTGGGATGACTATCCATTCAATTAAAAATACCGCAGTGCGCGCGAAAATAAAACATTTTATATGACAATTACCCGCCATGTGCTATCCTAGTCAATCTGAGCATAGTCAGCTCATGGAATAAAATAGGATAACCGGTGAAACACACAACGCTGCTCACAAAACAGGTCACATTTGCGGCATCTCACCGCTACTGGAACCCAAATTGGACGGAAGAAAAAAACAGACGAGTGTTCGGGAAATGCACAAGTCCCTACGGTCACGGCCATAACTACGTGCTCGAAGTCACCCTCCAGGGCGAGCCTCATCCCGACACCGGCATGATCATGAACCTCTACGACCTGAAACCCATCTTGATGGACGTGCTGGCGGACTTCGACCACAAGTACCTAAATGAGGACAACCCCCGTTTCAAACACACCATTCCTACTACGGAAAACATAGCAAAGGCTCTGTGGGAGCTCATAGAGGTACGGATCATTGAAAACGCCGACTGCGCCCTTTACAAAGTCAGGCTCTACGAGACCCCCGAGCTGTATGTCGAGTACTGGAGAGAGAGTTGAGCCGAGAGCACTGTTCACTGACAAAGGTTTATCGCTTCAGCGCCGGCCACAGGCTCCACAATAAAAAATTCACGCCGGAGGAAAACTGGGAAATATTCGGCAAATGCACAAACGAGTTGGGCCACGGTCACGATTACTCGGTCGAGGTTAAGGTGTCGGGCGTTATCTGCCCTGAGACGGGCATGGTAATCAACCTCGGGGAGCTTAATGATTTAATGAACGGAATTATCGAAGAGCTTGACCACAAAAGGCTCGACATCGAGGTCCCGTTCTTTAGAGAGAACCAGCCCTCTGGAGAGTTGATAGTCAAATACATCTGGACCCGGCTCGAGCCCAAAATAAACAAACTGGACGGGGCAAAACTCACCCACTTGAAGCTGTGGGAGACCCCGAAGAACTACTTTGAGTACTTCGAAAACTCTCAACCACAAGGGGTGAGACGGCATGGACGATGAGTCAACCGGCAAACCCGCCGCCAAAACCATCGAGGAGACCCACGATCTTAACGCCATTCACGACGGCAGGGATTCAGCGGGCGAAATGAACGTCGAGGATGCAGTAAGGGAAATCCTGATCCAAATAGGGGAAGACCCAGACAGGAGGGGACTCATCAAAACACCGTCAAGAATCAGCAGCATGTACCGGGAGCTCACTTCGGGGTACAGAATAGAGCCGGGCGAGCTTATAAACGACGCCATATTCGAAGAAGAATACGACGAAATGGTGATAGTCAGGGACATAGAGTACTACAGCCTGTGCGAGCACCACCTTCTGCCGTTCTTCGGCAAATGCCATGTGGCCTACGTGCCGAACGGAAAAATCATAGGCCTGAGTAAAATCCCAAGAATCGTCGAGATGTTTTCCATGAGGCTGCAGGTGCAGGAGAGGATGACCAAACAGATAGCCGTCCTGCTGAACGACGCCCTCAACCCCAAGGGCGTAGCCGTTGTGGTCGAAGGCTACCACCTGTGCGTGGCGATGAGGGGGGTGAAGAAGGCCGAAGCCAACATGCTCACAAGCTCCATGAAAGGTGTGTTCAAGAAGGACGAGAGAACCAGGATGGAGTTCCTCAGCCTGATAAAAAAGCCGCTATGAAAGACCATGTGGTCGTGGTAACCGGAGCCGGAAGGGGGATCGGCAGAGAAACGGCGCTCCGGTTTGCAAAACGTGCAGCGACCGTTGTGATCTGCTCCCGCACACCTGACGAGCTCAGTCGCGTGAGGACGGAAATACTGGCCGCGGGCGGAGCGGCCCTCGCCGAGCGGTGCGATGTGGGAAACGCCGCCGAAGTCGAGTCGTTCATCGTAAAAGCCTCCGAGATCACGGGAACTATAAATGTCGTTGTCAACAACGCGGGGGTAGCCTACACCAATCCGGTCACCTCAACAGATATCAATAAATGGGAAGAGGTCATAAGGACAAACCTCACGGGGGCCTTTCTGGTCACGAAATCGGCCCTCCCCCACATGCGCTCAGGCTCGCACATCTTCAACCTCTGCTCAATCGCTGCTAAAACTGGGTTTGCGAACTGGGCCGCCTATTGCGCCTCTAAATGGGGCCTCCTGGGGTTTACAAACGCACTTAGAGAAGAAATTCGCTCAAGCGGCATAAAGGTGACGTCCATACTGCCCGGGCCCACAGACACCCCGATATGGGGCGCCCTTGAGGGCGAATGGGACACATCAGCTATGACTGCGCCCGGCGTAATAGCCGATATGATACTCAATATCTACACACAGCCCCCTGAATCGATGACCGAAGAAGTAGTGATTATGCCTCAAGGCGGCGTTATGTAGGGCGGGAATTCGATTCCGCACAGTCTCCCCGGTAAAGATACTAATAGCGGCCCCAGCAACCGCAGGCGAACTACGGGCTTCACGCTCACTCATACCAAAGCTCAATGCTCCGAAGAGCGCTAAGTGCTTCTACGGACTGGAATTTATAGGCGGGTACGCCTCTGGGTTTCTGGAGCAAAAGGATTATATTATGAATGGAGACCCCTTGTAGTGAGCGCAGATTTCGGGAATCGGACATGAAGCCTTGGGAAATCAGAAAAATGAAGTAAAATATATGTAATTGAACTTTGCTTAATACGGGTTGGCGGTTATAAATCCGGATGTATCGGAAAGATTTCAAATCCATCTAACTTTTAGTTTTATCCCTTTGGGATAGCGAGAAATGCTTCGAATAGTTGTTGTAGGGCTCACTCATCAAACGGCGCCTGTAGAAATCCGGGAAAGGTTTTCGTTCAACAAGGCCTCTCTTCAGTCAGGTCTGGAAAGGCTCCAATCCAAAGCAAACGTAGAAGAATGCGCGATCCTCTCGACCTGCAACCGCGTCGAGGTGTATGCCGTATCGTCCGACACCGAAGCCTGCGCAGAGGACATAACGGCCTTCCTCTCCGAATACCACGATGTGCCACCCGAGCAGTTCGCCCCCTACCTCAACGTCATGAACGGCGGCACCGCCGTCAAGCACCTGTTCAGGGTTTCTTCGAGCCTCGATTCCATGGTGCTCGGAGAGCCTCAGATCCTGGGACAGATGAAAGAAGCCTACAGCGCGGCTCAATCAGCCGGAACCACGGGCCTGATTTTGAACCGGCTGTTCCATATGGCCTTTTTTATCGCAAAAAAAGTTAGGTACAACACGAAGATCGGCTCCCAGGCCGTGTCGGTAAGCTACGTCGCCGTCGAGCTCGCCAAGCGCATATTCGACGACCTGGAGGAGAGAACCACCCTCCTTATCGGCACCGGCGACATGGGAGAGCTCACTGCGAAGCAC
This sequence comes from Candidatus Dadabacteria bacterium, assembly GCA_022564935.1. Lineage (GTDB taxonomy): Bacteria > Desulfobacterota_D > UBA1144 > Nemesobacterales > JADFKM01 > JADFKM01. Next base: position 8,365 of record JADFKM010000028.1, on the reverse strand, counting down.
CTGATCTCTGCAGGAATAAAAGACCTGGTAATAGCAAGCAGGACGTTTGAGAGCGCCCGTACACTGGCCTCCAAGCTCAAGGGCACACCGATCAAGATAGAGGAAGTGCACTACTACCTCAGTAAAGTGGATATATTGATTACCGCCACGGGCTCATCCGACTTCATAATAAAGAGAAACCACGTCACCGACGCCCTGAAGCTTCGCAGGAACGAGCCGATGTTCATGATAGACATAGCCGTCCCCAGGGACATCGACCCCAGGGTCGGAGAAATAGGCAACGTCTACCTCTATGACATAGACGACCTGAACGGGGTTCTTGACGACAACCTGAAAATAAGGCGCAAGTACGCCGAAATTGCCGAGGAGATCGCGGAGCAGGGAGTGAAGTACTACGAGACCTGGCTCGACGGACTCAAAGTGGTGCCCACGATCATCTCGCTGCAACAGAAATTCGAATCCATCAAAACATCAGAAGTCGAGAAAGCCCTTGCCAAGATGGACACCTTATCCGAAAGGGAAAAGGAAATCATCGAAGCCATGGCCTCAGGGATCATCGGCAAGATCCTGCACAGCCCCCTCACAAAACTGAAGCGGAAGGCCTCAAAATCCCTCGGCGCCCTCTACAGCAACACCATGAACGAGCTTTTCGAGCTGGACTCCCATTTCGATTTCCTAGAAGAAGAACAAGAAGAAGATAATGAGGCAAGCGCTTAAGATAGGCACACGCGGCAGTACGCTTGCCAAATGGCAGTCAGCCTTTATAGCTAGACTCATTGAACCCAGGTTTCCAGACCTCCAAATCTCATCGACGATAATCAAAACCACTGGGGACAAAATCCTCAACGCCCCTTTTGCGCAGATCGGCAAAGGCATTTTCGTTAAAGAGATAGAAGAGGCGCTTCTCGACGGCTCAATAGACATAGCCGTGCACAGCATGAAGGACATGCCCACCGACCTGCCAGAGGGGCTTAAAATCGGCGCCGTTGCAAAACGCCACAGCCCATATGACGCGCTGTGCACCGCAAACGGAACGCCGTTTGCAGAGCTTCCCCAGGGAGCGAAGGTCGGCACGAGCAGCATCCGCCGCCAGGCACAGCTCCTTCACTCCCGCCCCGACCTCCAGATAACGCCTCTTCGTGGCAACGTCGACACACGCCTGAAGAAGCTCCACACCGAGGGGCTTGAGGCCGTGGTACTCGCCCAGGCCGGGCTTGAGCGCATGGGGCTCTCTGAAAACATCACGGAGGTGTTCACCCCAGATGTCATGGTCCCCGCTCCCGGTCAGGGGACCATCGCAATCGAATCACGGGTAGATGACAACGAGGTAGACGCAATCCTCGCTGAAATAAACGACGCTGAGACCCTGGTTGCCTCGGAGACGGAACGCGCGTTCCTTGAGTGGCTCGGCGGCGGCTGTCAGGTGCCTGTGGGCTGCCACGCACAGATTGACGGCGACAGCATCAACATGCTCGCCATAATCGCCTCGCCGGACGGAAAGGAGCTTATTCGCGAGGAGATAAGCGGCAGCGTCACCGACCACCGCGCAATCGGCACTGAGCTTGCCGATTCGCTGCTTGGTAAGGGAGGCAGGGAGATTTTGGAGAAGCTGATACGGGAGGGAGGTTAGCACTATCAGATATTATGAAACACTATCAGTGCTTCTTCTTACCACATTTAGGACATTTTAAACTTTCCTCTGTGAGCGCAGGTTTTTGGCCTCGAAAAGTTAGTATTTCTCTACGATATAATGAAAAGCACTTTGGACAGATTGTCCAAAGACTATTTTTTTCAAAATTTTCGAGACTAGCGTCGTTCTCGCTGTCAAATCCAAGTACTAACCGCTTCCCGTTAAATAAGTTTTCAAAAGGTAAAATATGATCCATAGATGTTTACTCCCAGCTATTCGTTTAGAATTCTTACTTCAAATATAATGTTGTATTTGCCGTTTTCAACTTCCCAGTTTTACCCGCCCTTTTGAATACCTTGTCTAATACAACTGATGTTTGCCCTCCCTCCCTTCATCTGTTATTAATAAACCCCAAGCTGTTTGAGGCTATTTATCTCTAACGGCATTTCCACCCTCCAGGAAAAACACAGGTGCTATTCAACATCTTCTTGCTCGGTTTTGTCATAATTACATGGGGCTACTCGTGGGTGCTGATGAAAATTGGGCTTCAGTACATGGGGCCGTTCACCTTCGCTGCGTGGAGGTGCGTGCTGGGCGGGGTGGTGATGCTGCCGGTGCTCTTCCTCATGCGAGCCCCACTCCCAAAGCGGGAAAAATGGCCGCACTACGCCCTGGTGGGCGCGCTGCAGACCACGGCGCTGTTTGGATTAATCCTGTTCGGAATGCAGTTCGTGACCGCGGGCAAAACGGCGGTACTGCTCTACACAATGCCCATATGGACGAGCCTCATAGCCCACTTCTACCTCAAGGACACACTCCACGGCTGGAGGTGGGTTGGCATAGCGAGCGGCGCGCTGGGGCTGCTCTGCATCCTCGGCTGGGACACCATAACCCATCAAAACATCCAAATCCTCTTCGGCGAGCTTCTCATAGTATTGGCGGCCGTGGGCTGGTCGGTATCGAACATCTGGGTCAAGACGAGGCTTGCGGACGAAGACCCGTTCTCGATAAACGGTTTCCAGACCATAATCGGCTCGCTGGGTCTTGTGGCGATTGCGTTCTTCGCCGAGGGAGGGGGCGCCAATATACTGTGGACGCCCATGTCTGTATTCGCCATTGTGTTCACGGCCATCGTGGCCACGGCGGTGAACTTCACCATATGGTTCTACCTGCTGCGCAAGATCGACACACACACGGTAGCCTTCTCGGTGCTGCTCGTGCCCGTGTTCGGCCTCCTTTTCGACTGGGTTCAACTGGGAAGCACACTCGACGCCGGGGTCATGGTCGGCGGCGTGCTTATTCTCTACGGCATCTACAGGGTGTCGAACTACTGAAGTCAACAAAACATTTGAGTGATTAAACCAACCGCTACTCCGACCTCATTTTCAATTAGTTTTTCATTTCTCATACATCTGTTTGTCATTACAATGCACTGGTTTATAATGCTTTTATACAGAACATCAAAACCGATAAATTGAAACTCCTATGAGCTATAAATTTTTCCATTTGCACGAAGAGGATTCGGTAGGGTTCGTAGAAATAGACCGCCCTCCTGTGAACGCCTTTAACCTGGAAGCGATGAAGGAGCTGGGAGCGGCTATTGAGGAAGTCGGCTCGGAGAAGGGTATAAAAGCGGTGGTGCTTTCCGGGAAAGGAAAAACCTTCTCAGCAGGCGCGGATATCAACATGCTTCAGTACAGTGACGTTGATTACTTGATGGGCTTTGTGGATCTGTGTCAGAAAAACCTGGCAAAGATCGAGGCGCTTCCCAAAATTGTAATTGCGGCCATCGAAGGTCATTGCGTAGGAGGAGGTCTGGAGCTTGCTTTGGCCTGCGACCTGCGCTTCATGGCGCAGGGAGACGGCAAGGTCGGTCTGCCGGAGCTAAGGCTGGGGATCATAGCTCCCTGGGGCACGACATACAGGCTCTCCAAGCTTATCGGGAAGTCCAGAGCCATTGACCTGCTGATTTCCGGAAGGCTCATGGACGCCGAGGAAGCCCATAAAATCGGCATTGTGGATCGGATATTCCCCTCAGGAGAAATTATGTCCCAAGCGATAGAATATGCAAAGGGCGTGGCTAGCGGAGCACTATCGGCGATCGGTTCGGTAAAAAAATGCATAAACGAAGCAGCCGACATGGAATTTCAGCACGCCCTCAAACTGGAAAAGGAATGCATGGAGCGGCTACTGCAAACCGGCGATTTCAAGGAAGGGGTAACCGCCTTTCTTGAAAAAAGAACCCCTGAGTTTAAAGGGGAGTAGAGAGGAACAAAAGCCCTCTGGGAGTGTGCCCCAAAAAACAGGAATCTCAAGGGCTGGAGCGCATTCCATCAAACTCAGACCCTCGTTAGTGGACGGCGCTTAAGCTCGTAAGAATCTACAAGGTGTCGAATTACTGATTAAGCTTCCATTCAAACCGGCCGGCTCAACCTTAAGTACACCTTGATATTATTTTCATACCACTTTCCAAATGATATACTTTATAGAGTATGACTCCTGAGCAGCTTTCGTTCCACAGAGACCTGTTGATAGAGAAGCTTGAGGGTTTGCTCGGCACGGCCGGCAAGACAATCGAAGAGCTTACCAAAGACGACGACTCCTTCCCCGACCCGGTGGACAGGGCGATGTCAGAGTCGAGCATTAGCATAGTGCTCAGAAAGAGCGACCGCGAAAGGAAGTTCATCCAAAAGATACGAAGCGCCCTCAAAAAAATCCAGGACGGCTCCTACGGGGAATGCGAAGACTGCAGCGATGAAATTTCGGGCGAAAGACTAAGGGCCAGGCCCGAAGCCACTCTGTGCATCAACTGCAAGGAAGAGCAGGAAACAATGGAAAAGCAGTTTGGGAAGTAATACCGCTAATGTGGGCGCCTACCCTCCCCCTCCGTAAACAAAGCCCTCGGCGTAATCCCTGTCGGCCTCTTTGATTATCAGCCACTTCTCACCGGTCTTTTTCAATTCGATTGTCTCTTTCATCATAAAACTGGTGTGAATATTTTCTTTTTCCATTCTCACCTCCACAAGCGCTCTCTGAACAACTTTTGCCTTATCCCCATAGTAATAGATACTCCTGTTGGAATGGGTAATTTTAATGTGATCGAAAAACTTGGAAATACCCTCGAAGTTAAGTTTAAGCTCTTTAATGCCGAATGTGCGCTTTCCCTTCTTGGCGCTGTAGTCGGGTGAGATAGAGGAGAGATACAACTCGACGTCGTTCGTTTCAAACGACTGCTCCCTGTCGGAAAGCGTTTTTTCAATGAGACTCCTTTCAGACTGTGCACAGGACAGCGCAGACAAGACTGCCAGCGCCGCTAAAGGAAGGAACTTTTTATACATCAATTTTCAGCTTTTTTGCTCTGTTTCCTTTTTATTTTAGAAATCAGTTTAGCAGCCTTTTTATGGTACTTTTCGTTGGGATACTCCGTTACAATCCGCTCAAGGGAGGCGACCGCCAGGTAGTCCTCGCCCATTTTGTGGTAACACTTGCCCAGCTTGTAAAGGGCTTCTTCCACCAATGTGGTATCGCCGTACGTGACCACAACAGTGTTGTATCTCATTGAGGTGGCTTTGTAATTCTTCTTTTTCCAATAATAGTTGGCTATATACATCTCCCGTTTTGCAAGGAGCTTCCTTGTTTTTTTATACAGTTTTTCGGCCTCAGGCGCTAGCTCGGAGCGGGAGTGTCTCTCCTTAAAATAGCTGAGCCACTTACTTGCTTCCCGCAGGCTAGTGGGGTCTCTGTCTATGGCGTGTTTCTGCCTGTAGTGCGCGAGCCCCAGCCTGTACGTCGCATAAGGGGTTTCTTTATGACTGGGGTGTCTCTTGATGAACTCTCCATACTCAACGGCAGCTTGTTCATACTCCCCATGCTTGAAATATGCGTCGGCCGTTCTCAACTCGGCAAGAGTAGTATACGGACTGTACGTGTGTCTCAACTGGATCTCTTTTAGAAGGCTGAACAGCTTGTCGTAATCCGGGCCGCGGAGAAAATACGGGAACCCGCCTTCTTTGGCAAGCTCAGTGGTGGCTTTGGCATAAAGGACGTCGGGGGGCTCACCGGTTCCTATCCTCTTCTTGCCGCAGCCAAGGGAGAGTACGACAAATACGGAGATTGCAGCTACTGCTGAGCTCTTTAACAAAGAATCAATTCTTCTCATCTACCAATCGGTTTATATTATTTTGATAACGAGGGACTGTCAAGCCCGCCGCGCATCAAGCGCAGCAAGGGAATAAGGCGCTCAATCCTCTCTCCTTATCAGATTCCTGCCAAGAGAGCTGACCTTGTCTATGAACAAAATACCGTCCAGATGGTCAAGCTCGTGCTGAATCGCAATGGCCTCGAGACCCTTTGCGGGCACCTCTATCTCTTCTCCGCTTTCATCGAGTGCCCTGAGAATCACCCTCCTTGCCCTCTTCACATCCCCCAGGAACTCGGGAATGCTTAAACACCCCTCTCTGGATATCTTTTCACCCTCGCTATAGGTTATCACCGGGTTGAGGAGCTTAAGGAGGCCGTGATTCTTCTTAGGCCCGATCTTCCTTGACACATCGATCACAAACAGCCTCTTGACAACCCCGACCTGAGGGGCTGCCAGACCCACACAGCCCGGATATGCGCACATTGTCTCCGTCATGTCCTCAAAGAGTGTTCTTATTTCATCGTTTGTGTCTTCAACCGCTTTGCACTTTGCCCTCAGCGCGGGGTGCGGGTACCTCAGCACTGGTAGAATCGCCATAGTCCAAATTCCTTACCTGCTGCGCTCCTGCCTCTACAGCCCCAGCACCTCAACCTCGCGTAAACTGAAATCCACCGACAGCTCCCTGCCCAGCTCCGACAGCTCTTCCTCAACTTTGTCGATCTCAATCCCCGCCGGAACGGTAATCTCTATTACCATCGTGTACACCGGGGTATCCTCGCCGGGAATGACCTTGGTGCTCATATCGGTGATGTTTATCCCCTTGGATGAAAGCAGCTTCGACAGACCGTACACTATTCCGGGCTTGTCCGTTCCGATGGCTGAAATTATGTGCGGCGTGCCGGAGGGGACAACGTGTTCGTCTAACTGCGCACGGTCAAGCTCTTCGACCGTGATGTGGAGACCGAGGGCTTCTCTCAACCCCCGGAAACCGCCCTTGTCAAGACCGTCGTCCATTGATACTATTAATATCATGGCGAACTGCCCCTTCAAAATCGTCATGCTGGAGTCTTCGATATTGGCGCCTAGCTTGTAAATGACTTCCGAAACGGCTGCCACGATCCCCGGCCTGTCGTCTCCTATAGACGTTATGGAGAAATATCTTTTCATAACACATCAACCCTCATGATTGACACCCTTAAAAAGACATCCCAAAAAAGACCAGCAAGTATTGACCTCGAGTCCCATACGGGACGGAGTTTTAACGACTGCTCAACCCATGTCTAAGACCGTCTTGCCTCTGTCCACATTAATGCCCCTAGTTAAAGCCGGGTCTTCATCGGTCTTTCCATCCGCAATTTTGAGCACATATGGGAGTATGGTGTCCGAGAGAACGTAGCTTGCCGTTCTTGAAACAAGAGATGGGATGTTGGCGACACAGTAGTGTATGACACCTCCCACACTGTACACGGGCTCCTCATGGGTAGTCGTACGGCTCGTCTCGGAGCAGCCGCCCTGGTCGATTGCGACGTCAACGAAAACGCTTCCGGGCTCCATTGCTGAAATCATCGCCTTGGTTATTACCCTTGGCGCCCTGGCCCCGGTTACGAGCACGGCCCCGACCACCAGGTCCGCAGCACTTACCTCCCGCTCAACAATCTCAGGGTATGAGGGCTGGGTCTTCACCGCCCCCTTGAACAGCCCGTGATAGGAGACCAGCTTGTTTATATTAATATCGATAACCACCACATCGGCCCTCAGCCCCAGCGCGACAACTGCCGCGTTATAGCCCACCGTGCCGCCTCCGATGATAGCTACCCTCCCGGGCTTGACGCCCGGTGCCCCGCTCAGCAGTACCCCCTTCCCTCCTGAGACCCTCTCAAGGTAATGTATACCCCTTTGAACAGCAAGCTGCCCCGCAATCCTGCTCATCGGCACGAGAAGGGGCAGCGAGCCGTCCTCAAGCTCCACCGTCTCAAACGCCACGGCCCTGACGCCGCTATTTATGAGTGCCTTTTGAAGCTCCTCGTTCGGGGCGAGGTGCAGATATGAGAACAGCGTTTGCCCCTCTCCGAGCAGCCCGTACTCTTCACTCTGAGGCTCTTTTACCTTGACGATGAGCTCGGCCCTGGAGAAAAGCTCCTGCTCGGTGTCCACAATCTCGGCCCCTTTCTTCTCGAACAGCTCGTCGGGGCCGTGGTCCAGCATGGCACTCCGCACGGAATTGAAATCTTCATACGTCAGTTCGCGGACCTGCCCGTACATCTCTGCGGGTTCTAAGTCCGGCCACGGCGATAAGACGAGCACGTCACCAGCGTTTGCGTCGATCTCTTCGAGACCGTGCCGGAGGCGAAACCCGCCACCTGTCCCGCTGAACGGAACAAAGCTCCAGCCGGCGCGCTTGGACTGCTCCGAATAGTAGCGCCGCCATTCCTGAACTCGCATCTCGCTCGACTTGACCATGTGACCGAATGCCTTGTACCAACCCCACATGATCGCCGACACGGGCCAGTAGATGAAGTCCAGGCTGAACCAATAAAACACGCGTATCGCTCTTCCCTTGCTGCGCTGGGCTGTCCCAGAGATGGTCGGCTTGT
>JADFKM010000075.1 GCA_022564935.1 Candidatus Dadabacteria bacterium | reverse complement strand
TATGCCGTTTAAAAATTTATGTCAGGGGTAATTAAGGATTGAAGACTCTAGAGGAGATAATAGCCCAGAAGAACCCCGAAGCCCGGGGTAAGATTAACGAAATAGTATCAGACGATAAGGAGAGGTTTGAGGATGTCCTAATCCGCTCGAACCTCCTTGACCCGGAAGAGCTGCTCGAGGTCCTCTCGGAGTTTTACGGAGTGCCCCTGATCGGCGCCCTGAGTGAGGATGAGATCGACAGAGAGCTAATACAAACCCTCCCGATAAGCTATGCAAAGAAGTACAAATTAATACCCATAAAGAAGGATAACCAAGCCGTGCACATCGCTTTCGGCCCACCCCTAGACCTGTGCGTGATGGACGAGGTCAAGAGCCTGTTCGGAGCCGAAATTGAGCCGTACCTGGCCTCAGGAGCCACCGTGATCGACTGTATAAACAAGGTCTATGAGCGCGCAGCGGGCATTGCCGACGACATAGAAGAGCACGAAGGCGTTATCACCGAGTCCGACATACCTGAGACCGAGGACATCCTCGACGCCGACGACGAAGCCCCTATCATTAGGGTCGTCAACTCCCTGCTCTTCCAGGCGGTCAAGGAGAAGGCAAGCGACATTCACATAGAGTGCTTTGAAAAAGAGGTCATGGTGCGCTTCAGGAAGGACGGTATGCTCCACGAGGTGATCAGCATCCCGAAGAAACTCCAGAGTGCCGTGATCTCCAGGGTCAAGATAATGGCCGAGCTGGATATCGCCGAGAAGAGAAAGCCCCAGGACGGCAGGATAAGGGTAAAGGTTGCAGGAAGGGACGTGGATGTGCGGATTTCCACGGTTCCTACCACCTGGGGAGAGAGCGTCGTGATGAGGCTTCTCGACCGCTCCAACGTCATGCTGACGCTTAAGGACCTGGGCTTTGAGTCATATAAGAAGGACATTATGGACTCCCTGATTAAGCGTCCCTACGGCATAATTCTTGTGACCGGGCCCACAGGAAGCGGTAAGACGACGACCCTGTATGCGGCGCTTCAGAAAATAAACTCCCCCGATAAAAAGATCATTACCATCGAAGACCCCGTGGAGTATCAGATTCAGGGTATTAATCAGATTCAGGTAAACCCCAAGGTGAACCTGACCTTTGCAAACGGCCTCCGCTCCATTCTCCGCCAGGACCCCGATGTGATACTGGTGGGAGAAATAAGGGACAGGGAGACCGCCGACATCGCCATTCACGCCTCCCTCACGGGGCACCTTGTCTTCGCCACACTGCACACAAACGATGCCTCGAGTGCCATAACGAGGCTGGTTGACATGGGCATAGAGCCGTTCCTCGTGGCCTCCTCGCTCATCGCCGTGATAGCACAGAGACTCGTGCGGCAGCTCTGTCCTCACTGCAAACAGCTCTACACCCCCCGCGAAGACGAACTTAGCAAGTTTAACGGCGATAGCGAGCTTCGCGGCGAGGACATAAAGACCTACAAGGCCGTGGGCTGCAAGGAATGCGTGGATACCGGCTACAGCGGGAGGTCGGGCATATTCGAGATAATGAGCGTAGACGACGTTGTCAGGAATTTGATACTGAGCACGGCCGACTCTACCACAATTAAGAGAGAGGCGATTAAAAACGGCATGCAAACCCTCAGGGTTGACGGCAAGCAAAAGGTGATCAAGGGTGAGACCTCTATAGAAGAGCTGTTCAGGGTCACCGGGGAAGAGAACGATTAATAGTGAAACAAAGCAGGCGGCGAAATTTGGGAAATGGTGAGTGAAACGAATAGGGTGATGGAACGAAAGGATGGGTAGATTATTGGCAGTCCGAACAAGGGGTAAAGACGGTCACTAGTACAGGAGTGGGTGAGACAAGCCAGCGCTGGATTTGTGCGCTTCGGCTCTTATAGGTAGTTTTTTATATCGCCCTTATTTGCTCATATGCCGGTTTATAAGTACAAAGCCATTAACGAAAGCGGGAGCTCGATAGAGGGGGTAGTGGATGCGGACTCCGCCCGCTCCGTAGTCGAGGAGCTTAAGAGAAGCGGCATCTATCTGTCTTCGATCGAAGAGGTAAAGAGGGGCAAGCGCCGCGGCTTCAGGTTCCTTCGCGCCGTAAGCGCCACGGAGCTTTCCATTTCCACCCGTCAGTTCGCAACAATGATTTCTGCCGGTCTGCCGCTCGAGGCCTCCCTCCAGGCGCTTTCCGAGCAGACCGAGGACGCCTATCTCACTGAGGTTATGGCCGGGGTTAAGGATAGCATCGGCGAGGGCAGCTCCCTTGCGAAGGCCCTCGGCGAGCACCCTGAGGTGTTTTCAGACCTGTACATCAACATCGTAAGGGCGGGCGAGGTCAGCGGCACCCTTGGGATTGTGCTCGAGAGGCTTGCGGATTTCCTCGAAAGACAGGACGCGCTCACCTCCAGAATAAGGAGCGCTCTTGTTTACCCCCTTTTCATGATGATAGTGGGAAGCGGGGTTCTCGTGTTTATGATGACCTACGTCGTCCCCAGCATCACCAAGATATTCGAACAGAGCAAAAAGGCGCTCCCTACTATAACCGTTGTGCTAATCGAGGTGAGCAGTCTGTTCCGCGACCATTTGCTGCTGATGTTATTATGTGCGGCGGCTTTAATATTTTCCATCTACAGGTTTAACAAGACTCCCCGGGGAAGGAAGTTCTTCGACCGCCTTATACTAAAAATCCCCACTTTCGGCAAGATTACCCGCATGATAATCATTTCCCGCTTCACGCGCACCCTCGGCACCCTGCTGCAGAGCGGCATCCCGCTTCTCGAGGCTTTGGAGGTGTCCGAATCCGTTGTGGGCAACGTCGTGTACAGGGATGCGCTCGTTAACGTGAGGGAGAACCTTCGCGAGGGGACGAGCTTCTCCGGCCCTCTGAGAGAAAGCGGCGTGTTCCCCCCGCTCGTTACGCGCATGGTCAGCGTGGGCGAGCAGACCGGGGAGCTTGATGATATGCTGCTCAGGGTGGCAGACACATACGACCTTCAGGTCGAGACCACGATGTCTGGGCTTATGTCGCTGCTTGAGCCCGTTATGATTTTGGTGCTCGGCGTGGTAATAGGGTTCATTGTGTTTGCGATATTGCTGCCGATTTTTGATTTAACTTCAACAATTAGATAACAGGAGGTAAAAAAACATGGTTCTAAATCGACATTTATATGCAGTTAACTCCGCCAGGCGCTCCGAGGCCGGAATTACTCTCATTGAGATTATGGTCGTTCTTGTCATCATATCAAGCATCGCTTTCCTTGTGGCTCCAAAAGTTATTGAAAGGCTGGGAGAGGCTAAGAGAACAACGACAAAGGTTCAAATAAAGAGTTTGGAGAATGCCCTCAAGCTGTTTAAGCTGCACAACGGCTTTTATCCTGAAACCCAGCAGGGTCTTCAGGCCCTCGTGGAGCTCCCGGCCGTAGGGAGAGCCGTCAATCTCAATAAGTATCCACCCGAGGGTTATCTGGAAGGGGATGCGGTTCCGCTAGATGCCTGGGGGGGGGAATTCGTGTATATCGGTCCCGATCAGTCACAGTATGGCCGCTACGAGATCATCTCCCTGGGGGAGGACGGTCAGCCAAGCGACGACGACATCTCAAACAGAGACCCGCAGTGAAGCATGAGCAGAAACAACGGCTTTACTCTCATTGAGATATCGGTCGTTCTGTTTATAATCGGGATGTTCGTTTTCATCGCAGTCCCGAGGCTGCAGGACGCTACCGACTACAAAGTGAAGAGCGCCTCGAGAAGGATAATCACTACCGTGAGGTACCTGTACAACGAGGCGGCGTTCAAGAGAAAGATATTCAGGCTCATGTTCGACCTCGATGAGGGGGAGTACTGGGTTGAAGAGCTTAGAGGCAATGAATTTCTGGTAGTAAACGACCCGGTCATGGACAGGAGAAAGCTGCCCTCGGGGGTGTTCTTCAAGGACGTAATCACCGAGAGGACATACGGCTCTACCCTAGAGGAGCGCAGCGAGTTCATCCTGTTTTTGCCTACCGGCTTTGTGGAGCCGGCGGTGATATATCTGGAGACCGAAGGCGGAGATATTTACACCCTAGAGACCAAGCCATACACGGGCGGGGTGAGAGTGTATGACGAGTTCGTTGAGTTGCTGCTAATTAAATAGGGCGGCGACGGAGTAGCTGTAATACCTTTTCGTCACGGTAATGTGTAGCAATGAAAGGTGTGTAATCATTCCCTTTTGAGTTATTCTAATAATTGGGCTCGCCCGGGAATTTGATACGATATGGAATTAACAGGAACCGATAAATCGGCAAGGGCACGGGACAGGTCGCAGAGGGGTTTTTCCCTGCTTGAGGTTTTGGTTGCCGTCGTGATACTCGGCTCCTCCGCCGCAGTGCTTCTCGGCGCCGTCAACAGCAGCCTGCTTCAGAGCGCGCTCTCTAAGAACCTCATACTCGCCGGCTCCCTGGCGCAGAAGAAGCTGGCCGAGATCGAGCTAACGGGCCAGCCCGAGCCCTTCGAAGACCAGGGCGAGTTCGAAGAGGCTCCGGGGTTCGCGTGGACTCTGGTAATCGAGCCCGCCGCCATGCCCAGGCTGGGCTCGGAGCTGATGCTCGTGCGTTTGGTAATAACATGGGACGAGGGAACCGAAGACTTTGAGATTATCTATGTTGCAGCCGACCTCCAGTAGGGGCTTTACCCTTATGGAGCTGATGCTCGCCATCGCCATAAGCGCGGTGGTATTAACAGTGGCCTTCTCGTCGTTCTTTCAGGTGATAAGGTCAAAGGAGTTTACTGAAAACCAGCTTGAGATGTACAATGAGGCGAGGTTCATTCTCTCGAAGATGACCGAGGATCTGTCCATGGCCTTCCCCAGGGGCGTGGTCTACCCTACAACTGAAGCCTCGGATTTCCCTTTCTTTATTTCCGGGGGCGGAGAGGGGAAGAGCTCGCTTCGCTTCACTGCGTTTACCCACCACCCCGGCCCCGGCTCCAGAACCTCGGATCAGGCCGAGCTATTCTACTTTCTCGCCCCTAACCCTGAGAACGGTCTGTTCTACCTTATGAGAAGCGAAAACCCCAGTATCGGGATAGAAAACACTGGCATCGAATACGCAATATCTGAAAGGGTGGTGGCCTTCAGCGCCTCATTTTTTTCAGAAGACGCCGAAGGGCATATGGTTGATGAATGGGATTCCACGCTCAGAGGGACTCTTCCCAGAGGCGTAGAGATCGGAGTCGTTTTGATGGGCCCGGGTGGAGAAGAGGTCGAATTTTCTTTGTTTGTTATCATACCGGCCGCGAACTGAGCCCACCGGCAGGGGGAAACCTTGTGAAGATGACTGAGCAAATGAGAGAAAAATCCAGAGACGAAAGGGGATTTGTCCTTATTACGGTTTTGATTATCGTGGCTATCTTGACAACACTTGTGGTGGATATGATGTATTACACCCAGGTGGACGGCGAGATTGCGCGCAATACCGGGGACGTCATCAAGGCGAGGTATCTGGCAAAATCGGGGGTGAACTTCGTGGCCGGCACAATGCTCGCTCAGAACTTAGAGGAGTTCTCGGAGCTTGCGATGTTCCGGGGCAAAGATGAAGACGGGGGAGAGGGCATGTGGTCGATCGTGGTTCCCGGCTACCCTATCGGGGACGGCTCGGTTGCGATCGAGATCGTCGATGAAAGGTCGAAAATCAACCTCAACGCCCTTGTAAGCCGAAGGACAAACAGGGTTGACGAGCAGGTGCGCACTCAGATCACCGAGCTCCTCAGGTTTCTGGAAGTGGACGGCGACAATGCAGATGATTTTATCTCAAGCCTTATTAACTGGCTCGACAGGCCCCTCTTCGGGGTCGAGAACGACCAGGACCCCGGTGGAGCCAGGGAGGGGTATTACCGCGGGCTGGACACCCCGTACACTATAAAGAACGGCACCTTGGACAGCGTCGAGGAGATAAGGATGGTGCGGGGCATGGACGATGAGTTTTATAACAAGATAAAGGATTTTGTGACCGTCTATCCCCCCGGCAAGAAGGTAAGCTTTTCCACGGCTCCAAAAGTGGTTATAATGGCGGTCTTGAAGTCGGCTATGGTCTCGGCCGTTCAAAGAAGACAGAGCGCAGAAACGAATGAGCTCAGGGACGATGTGGCCGATACAATTGCCGGCAGAATAATGGAAGAAAGGCAGAACGAATCCGTCGTAACCCGCAGGAGGGTCATCGAGATCGTCAGGGAGGTTGACGCCACCTTAAACATAAACTCGGGGCTCGCGGGAGTCGTGCATTCTACGGGAGCCAGCGATGTGTTCGGTGTCCGGGCTGTCGGTGTCCTAGGCCAGGACAATCCCACCGTAAAGGTCGTAAGAGCCGTTGTGAGGAGATCGCGTCCCGGTCAGTCTCCCGCAGTAAGGGTTATTTCATGGAAAGAGAATTAGAGAAATTAAGGCAGATAAGGCAAGAGCTGCGCGCCGGTTTTTATGAGCGGGATGAAGTCGTGGACGGGGCCATGTGCGCCCTTCTCTCCGGCGCCCATATGCTGCTTATAGGGCCGCCGGGCACTGCAAAGTCAATGCTCGCCCATGAGGTGTGCGGCAGAATAAACGGAGCCGGGTATTTCCAATGGCTGCTCACCAAATTCACCACCCCCGAAGAGATCTTCGGGGCGGTGAGCCTCAAGGGGCTCGAAAACGATGAGTACCGCAGAGTGACCACCTCAAAGCTCCCCGAGGCCCATGTTGCATTTTTAGATGAGGTGTTCAAGTCGAGCTCTTCAATATTGAACACGCTTCTTACAATCATGAACGAGAGGATATTTTTCAACGGCGCGGGCCATATTGATGTTCCCCTTATCACCCTTGTAGGCGCAAGCAATGAGATACCCTCGGAAGAAGACGAGCTTGAAGCCCTGTACGACAGGTTCCTGCTGCGGTATGTCGTTGACTATATAAAAGAGGATTTCAGATTTTTAAAGCTCCTCGGCTCACAGTCCGCAGGCAGCGAGAGAACGACAATAACGCTCCAAGAACTCAGAGTCTGCCGCGGGGCCCTCCCGGGCGTTGAGGTTTCCCCGCAGATACTCAAGCTTATAGCGCGCATAAGAGGGGAATTGCGGAAAAAGGGCGTCGTAGTCTCAGACAGGCGTTATAAGCAATCCGTTTCGGTTCTCCAGTCCCTAGCCCTATTGAACGGCAGGGAAGGGGTTTTGGAAGAAGACATGGCGATGTTCCAGAACCTCCTGTGGCGGGAGCCCGGAGAAAGGGCTGAAATCCAGGCGGTAGTCCATCAGGTTCTCCACGGATACCGCGACCGCTCCCGCGAGCTCCTGATACAGGCAAAGGAGATCGAATCCTACGCCAAGCGCCCATGGGATAACGACGACATGCTGGTGAAAGCCAACATTGAAGCGCAGACAAAGCTTAAGATGATACTCTCTAACTTCGATTCCATACTGGAAGAGTGCAAGGAAAGGGGCAAGGCTACAGATGAGCTCGAGGGTGTGAAGAACAAGATCGAGGGGATACAAAAAGAGATACTAAACGCCATTCTCTCGGGGGAAGGCGAGATGAGCTGAGGTTTTCGTGTTTAGTTTTTAGCTGTCACCGAGGAGGCGGCTATGCCCTGCTCAATTGTGTTGGGGGTGTTTAGCCT
>JADFKM010000027.1 GCA_022564935.1 Candidatus Dadabacteria bacterium | reverse complement strand
GTGGGTATGCCCTGCCCATAGTGGCGGCCCATGGCCTCGACTATGTCATCAGTAATGTTGGCCCCCGTGGAGACCAGTATATCTATGTAGCGGTTTTCGATGAGCCAGTTAATGACCTTCCACTGCCCGGTGGTGGAAAGAGAGCCTGCGTAGCCGAAAAGAATCCCCGTTTCCGGGGCCTTTATCATCCGCTCATACACCTCCGCCACCCTGGCCAAGCTCCTTCCCTGGAAACCCGTATTTGACATGCTGTATAGTAATTCGGAAACGGTCTTTGGAGCTTCTACCTCGATAGCCC
This sequence comes from Candidatus Dadabacteria bacterium, assembly GCA_022564935.1. GTDB lineage: Bacteria > Desulfobacterota_D > UBA1144 > Nemesobacterales > JADFKM01 > JADFKM01. The sequence continues at coordinate 25,985 of JADFKM010000027.1, read as the reverse complement.
TGACCTTGGAATATTCGTTCTTCTCCATTCTTTTGCTCTCCTTTTTTAATAAAACACTCTGTCCACGACTTTTGCGTTATTGTACTGATATAAGCGCCAACATTCAAAGGGCGCCTAAAATACAACATCGGGAAAATCATGATTTAAAGTGTGAGGTTTTCAGCCCGGGCATAATAATCCAGACATCTCTTCACCAATTAATGCAATGCGTGATAGAGGGTATGGACGCTCGTATCTTTACCGAGGCTTCCAAACATACCCGCCTCTCTTATCTATGTAGTCTATCTTCCCCCCAACCTCTACGTGGGCGAGTCCGTTAGTAAATTGCCACATATCATCAAACCGGGGCTCAACCGCAATGCTCCCCGTCTTGAGTATGTAGCCCCACTTCCCATCCTTCTCAATCGGGAATAAGGCTCTTTCTTTTTCGCCGCCGGATGTGCTTTGGGCGATAAAAAATGAAAATACCATTAGAACAATAAGAGAAAGATTCAGATGAAAGGGGCGAATGAAAAAAACGGGTATTGCTACAAGTACTTGAATACGCATATACCGAAATATTCATCCCCATATCTCCCTCAGGGCCGAAAGCAGCGTGTCGGCGTTCTCCTTCCTCGCCGTCTCGCCCATTAGCCCCACCCTCCATATCTTGCCCTTCGTCTCGCCCAGTCCTCCTCCCACTTCAATCCCGTACTCATCGAGCAGGCGCCTTCTAGTAGCGCCGTCCTCAAGCCCCCGAGGCAGCACAACGGAGGTAAGCATCGGCAGCCTCCTGCCCTCCTCGGCGAACAGCGCCCACCCAAGCTCACCGAAGCCGGTCTGGAGATATTCGCCCGCCATCCTGTGGCGCTCGAACCTCTGCTCAAGCCCTTCTTCGAGAACAATTCGGAGCGCCTCGCGCAGCGCGTAGAGCATCGATACCGGCGCCGTGTGGTGATACACCCTCTCCTCCCCCCAGTATCGGGCTATCATGTTAAGGTCGAGATACCAGCTCTGTACCTCCGTACCCCTGTTTCGCAGGACTTCCAACGCTTTATCACTCAAAGTCACCGGAGACAGCCCCGGAGGTACGCTCAGGCATTTCTGAGTGCCGCTGTAACACAGGTCAATCCCCCAGTCATCCACCTTCAGCTCACATCCCCCGAGCGACGTCACTGTATCGACAAGGAAAAGGGTGTCTCGCTCCCTCAGGAAACTGCCCACCTCCTCGAGGGGCTGCATAATGCCGGTGGATGTCTCGGCGTGCACGACGGCGAAGAGCCTGGCATCGGAGTGCTTTCCTAAAGCATCGCATATTCGGCCCGGGTCGATCACCCTTCCCCACTGCTCGTCAATCCTTACCACCTCCGCTCCGCAGCGGGACGCCACATCCGCCATCCGTTCCCCAAAAACGCCGTTTACTCCAATCACGACCTTGTCGCCCGGCTCCACCACGTTCACAAAGCAGGTCTCCATACCCGAGCTGCCAGTGCCCGACATCGGGATCGTAAGGCGGTTTTCCGTCTGGAAAACGGCCCGAAGCATGTTTGAAATCTCATCCATCATGACAATGAATTCAGGGTCGAGATGTCCGATAACCGGGGTTGCGAGCGCCCTGTACACCCTCCAGTGAATATTGCTCGGGCCGGGCCCCATAAGCAGCCGCACGGATGGGTTGAGCTCTCCGGGGAGATTCATAGCAGTCATAACTCACTCCTTAAAGATGTGTGGAAGTTTTCCGTTGCCAAGGAATGAAACCTATAATATTCGGTGCTGAAATTCAAGGAATGGAATATCTATGCAATGGAAATAGTGAAGTCTAACCTTTCAACTGAAAAATCTTTTAATGCGTTTAGCAGCTCCCCGTCATTCTCAAACTCGCTCCCAGCCAACCTTTTCCCAGTAATACTTAGCTCTATTCTCGGCTCAGTGAACGGATAAGGGTCGAGAGCGTAATTGAACCCGTCGCTAGAGCTCAATTCCATCTTAAGACTGTCCTGACGTTTATTTTTCGGAACGTTATCAATGGTAAAGCTCTTCCACCCTTGGCAGAGGGCAAGGGAAATTATATCCCCTATCTGAACTATCCTGAGGTCCGATTTCACTGGCTCCGGCAGGTTTACTAATTCGAGAGCGCTGAATTCAATATCGAGAGTCCTGAGCACGAAATCCTTGATCTCCGATCTCGACTGCAAAGCATGGGTGTCGTTGGGGCTCCTTTGAAGGTTTTTCTCGTTAAAAAGACTGAAATGGAGCGCTATAAGCCCCGCTGCATAGGGATGGGACTGCCCATGAGCTGTAAAACACCCGCTCCAAATCGAGGCCTGCTCTTCAGAAGTCATTTCAGTGAAGTCGGCCGGGTAGCGGTTCTCGGGGTTCGTTCTGGGATGGGAATCCCACTCCCGCCATCCGTTGTCGTGCTCGCATACGGCAAACATAACCTCTTCGAAATCCCGTGGACGGTAGAGCCCTTCAGAGCCCCAGTATTTCATTACATCACGCGCCAATAGGCCGTGGTCATACTGTGGGATAAGTATCCACCCGTTGTCTGTTTCTCTTCTAAGCATCTAAGAATTAAAACGCCCTTTGAATCTGCAATGAGCTAAAATCCTAACTTGCCATGACCTATTCAACAAATCCAAACCATGAAATTTATGTTCTAACCGGTAGCGCTGCCACAGCGCCGCATAACCGACACCCAAATACTCAACGATACCGCTTAGCTGTATTTGAACCGCATATGCCTGTAAGTTAAAATGTACTACCGTCATGGCCAAAAAAAGGATAACAAAGGTCTATACAAGAACGGGTGACACCGGACTCACGTCCCTAGTAGGCGGGGAGCGTGTAAGCAAGGCCTCACGCCGTGTGGAGGCCTACGGGGACATTGACGAGTTGAACACAGCGCTCGGCATAGCGAGAGCCGAAACAGCCGACGGGGAGATCGACGAGATCATCTTACAGATACAGAACGACCTGTTCATTATCGGAGCCGACCTTGCGAGTCCGCCCGACATGCAGGTACCGAGAATTCAGCAACAGCGTGTAACTGAGCTTGAAGAGATTATCGACCGACTACTGGAGCAGTTGGAGCCGTTAAAGGAATTCATTCTCCCAAGCGGGGCCGGAGCGGGGCCGTATCTTCACCTCGCCAGAACGGTCTCAAGGCGCGCTGAGCGCAAGATCGTGACCTTGATGGAGGTAGAGAAGGTAGGAGACAACGTTCTTAAATACATAAACCGCCTATCCGACCTTTTATTTGTTCTGGCCAGGATAGAAAATAAGCGCGTCAAGTTTGAAGAGACTTTTGCAAAATTTTAAAACCCTGCGACTTTCCTCAGGAGCCTATATCCTAAATAACAGCAACCGCTATAATCGAAGTACGATAGAAACACCTTTAAGTAATGAACCAGTTCACAACACACATAACGAACCCGGAGATCGATAAGTACCTGATCTCCCTCATCCCATCCAATGACGAAGTGCTCACCGAAATGGAGCGGCTGGGCGCTGAGCGGGGCTTCCCCATAATAGGCCCACTGGTAGGAAGACTGCTTTACCAGCTCGCGTTGATTAAGGGGGCTAAAAGGGTCTTCGAGCTAGGCTCTGGGTTCGGGTACTCAACCTACTGGTTTGCCAAAGCCCTGGGAGAGGGAGGCGTGGTATATTACACGGATACGTCCTCTGAATACGCCGACAAAGCTCGGGAATTCTTCAAAAGAGGCGGTCTGCTTGACTCTGTAATAATAAACGTTGGCGACGCCGTTTCCGCTCTCCAAAGTAGCGAGGGGAGTTTCGATATTATATTCAACGACATAAATAAAGAGCGGTACCCGGAGGTGATTCCCAAAGCCTACGACAAACTCAACCCCGGGGGGCTGTTCATCACGGACAACGTCCTGTGGAGGGGAAGGGTACTCTCATCTAACCCCTCCCCATCCACGAAGGGAGTAAAAGAGTTCACCAGAACGCTCCTGGCTCACGACGGGTTCCTCACAACGATAATTCCCATAAGAGACGGCATTTCACTTAGTATACGGCTATAAACGTGTAAAATTATAATTAACGCTATTAACACACAAAAACGCTATGGAAGAAGCAAGACAGCTGCCGGGTAAAAACGAAATTAAGGAAAAACTCAGGTCTTTCCTTCAAAGAAATGAGGACGACCTTAGAAAGCTCCACAAAAGCAGAGCGGTCTCAGGCATTGCCCTTGCAGAGAAAAGGTCAATTGTAATAGACACCTTAATAGAACTCGCCCTGAATGAATTAGGATATCAACACATCAAAGGTGTATGTGTTGCCGCCCTCGGAGGATACGGCAGAATGGAGATGTGTCCGTATTCCGACATCGACCTGCTGTTCCTCCATGAGCCCGATTGCGAGGAAGTCGGCAAAGAGGTATGCGAAGCGCTGCTATACATCCTGTGGGACCTTAATCTGGATATAGGACACTCTATAAGGACGATCGACGAATGTCTCGACGCCTCAAATCATGAAGACGTAACCATTCTGACATCCCTAATGGACGGAAGGTATATATACGGGGATGAATTGCTGTGGGAATTGCTGGATAACAAGCTCACCAAGGAGCTTCTCCCCTCAATCTCATCCCAGTTCATAGAGAACAAACTGGACGAAAGCGAAAAGAGGCGTGAGAAGTACGGCAGGTCGGTATACCTGCTCGAGCCCCACGTTAAGGAGGGAGAAGGGGGACTCCGGGACATACACACCGCACTTTGGCTCGCAAAGGCTAAATTCAAGCTCAAATCTATCAGTGAACTGCTTCAGAGAGCGATCATTGTAGAAAGGGACTTAAAGACGTTTGAGAAGGGCCTTGATTTCCTCCTTAACATAAGAACGGAGCTTCACTACCTGGCGGGAAGAAGAGAGGACGTTCTGGGCTTCGGGTGGCAAGAGGAGGTTGCGGAGTTCCTGGGCTACAAGGACACGGGGGAAATAAAAGCTGTAGAGAGATTCATGCGGATTTACTATCTCTATGGAAATCAGATAAGAGAACAGTCAAAAAAGCTCATAGACAGATGCACATTCAGTCCTAAAGTCCGGTTCAGCCCAGGCAAAACCGTGCACATCGACAATGATTTTATAATCCGGTCAGGCGTCCTTTCCGTTACCAGCCACAACATCTTTCAAGAATACCCCGAGAAAATGATGAAGGCATTCGAATATGCCTACACCTACGGGCACAAGATGAGCGCCTTCCTACTCGACCTCATACGCGACAGCGTTCATCTCATAGACGACAACGTTAGAAGAAACCCCGACTTCAACCAATCTTTCCTGAGAATCCTTAAAGAAAGCAACGACGTTTCGAGCGCGCTTTTTGAAATGAACCGCATCCATCTGCTGGGCCATTTCATACCTGAGTTCGAGAAGATCGTTTGCCTTGTTCAACACGACGCCTACCATGTTTACACCGTAGACATACACTCGATTTTCATGGTCCAGGAAATAGAGAACATCCCCGATTTCGATGAGCAGGAGTTCCCGTTGATAAAAGATATCCATACGAAGGTCAAAAATCGCCACATCCTTTACCTCGCCTGTCTCCTGCACGACTTGGGAAAGGGTCAGGGAAGAAGCCACTCGAGAAAGGGCGCTTTAATGATTCCCAAGATCGCCCAGAGGCTGGGCCTATCCGACGAAGAAACCCAGCAGCTAAAGTTCCTTATCAGACGCCATCTCACAATGCCACATATCTCCCAGCGGCGAGACATGCACGACGATACTCTAATATACAGGCTGGCAAAATCGGTCAAGTCCCTCGAAACACTGCAGCTCCTGTATCTTCTCACATTTGCCGATATACGCTCGGTGGGGCCCGAGGTGTGGTCCAACTGGAAGGGAATGCTCCTCAAGGAGCTTTACCTGAGAACCGCCGCTGCGCTGCAGACAGATAGAGCCCGAAGGGAAAGCCCCGCGATACGGGCAAAACGCCTGACGCGAATAGTCGTGAAAAAACTTTCCGAAATACTGCCTGAAAAACGGATATTACAGTTCCTTAAACCTATGCCCGATTCCTATTTCTCGGTTTTCTCCCCCAGAAAGATAGCTTACCAAATACAGACCTTCGAGAACCTCAACGACGACATGGGAGTTGACGTTGTGTACAACAGAGCCGAAGGCTTCGACGAGTTTTCCTTCTGGGGAAAAGACGAAGCAGGAATCTTCTCCAAACTTTGCGGTGTTCTCTCGGCAAGCGGTATAAATATTCTGGGGGCAAGGATCGTGACCCGGAACGACGGGAGGATACTGGATGTCTTTTACGTCAACCAAATGGGGCATTCCACCTTTGAGAACATACATATCTGGGATAAGGTGAAAAAAAACCTCTTTAACACATTGGACGGAAAAGTCGATGTTGAAAAGCTGGTGCGAAAGAGGAAGAAATTCAAACCCAAGTACGAGAAAAAAATTCCTACCTACCCCACCAGAATTGAATTTGACAACAAATCCTCCAAAACAAGCACCGTCATTGACATATATACTCACGACAGAGCCGGCCTGCTCTACGATATAACCAAGACCCTCACATACCTGGGGCTTTCAATCGATTACTCCAAGATATCAACCAAGGTCGACCAGGTGGCCGATGTGTTTTATGTACGTGATACGAAAGATGGGAAAATTGTTCAGAAAGACAAACTGGAAAAGATAAGAGAAACGCTTTTGAGTGCAATTGAAGAAACATAATCTCCCTGAGGCTTGTGATCTAAATTCGATTAGCGACAACAAACATGCCCAAAAAGTCTCCCTACAAATAAATGGATATATCAAACGACATCAGAATTTCCAAACAGCAATTTGATATTTTGGTGATTGGAAGCGGCTTGGCCGGACTCTACGCCGCCCATTACGGCGCAAGTTTCGGTAGTGTCGCCTTAATTACAACTTCAACCCTCGAGCAGAGCAACTCCTACTGGGCACAGGGGGGTATAGCCGCCGCGCTTGACCCCGAGGACTCAACGGTTCATCACCGGGAAGACACAGTTACCTCCGGTCGCGGCCTGTGCAACGGTGAGGCAGTGGGGATACTGGTGCATGAAGGATTGGAAAGGGTAAAAGACATGATCGGCTTCGGCATGAAGTTCGACAGCGGAAGGTACGGCATTGAGCTCGGCCTCGAGAGCGGACACAGCAGGAGACGCATCCTCCATGCCGGCGGCAGCTCTACGGGGAAGGCGATGGCTGATTTTCTCATCAAATCCGTGACATCAAAACCCGATGTCACTATATTCGAGAACACGACCTTGATCGATCTAATCTCAGACGGCTCGTCGTGTTGCGGCGCTTTAGTGCTGGAAGAGAATGCAGACAGAACCGGAGCAGTCCTTGCAAACTCCACCATCCTCGCAATCGGCGGCGCCTCTTCGCTTTACGGGAGAACGACCAACCCGCCTACCGCAATAGGAGACGGGATAGCGATAGCTTGGAGGGCCGGGGCCGAGATCACGGACATGGAGTTCGTTCAGTTCCACCCCACCGCTCTATACATAGAAGGGAAAGAGAGCTTCCTTATTTCCGAAGCCCTCAGGGGAGAAGGAGCGCACCTTATAACCGGTAAAGGCCGCAGGTTTATGCCCGATTATCACGAACTAGCCGAGCTCGCCCCTAGGGATATCGTCTCCCGGGCCATCTTTCATGAAACTACCAATTCATCACAAAACCATGTATATCTCACCATAAAACATCTGAATCCTGAATTTATCAAAAAACGCTTCCCCAACATCTACGCAAAATGCCGGGAGCTGGGAATAGATATAACCCTCGACCCCATCCCGGTGGCGCCAGCAGCGCACTATTCAATCGGGGGCGTCAGAACGGGTTTGATGTCCGAGACCAACGTCGGTGGCTTGTTTGCATGCGGGGAAGTGGCTTGCAACGGCGTGCATGGAGCTAACAGGCTGGCAAGCAACTCCCTCCTAGAATGCATGGTGTTTGCCAAGCGGGCGGTGGACGGCGTTCTTAACAGCGCTCTGTCCACTACCGAAACACCAAAATGTGTCATCGAGGACTTGCTCAATAACAGACATCCAACCGAGATCGAAATAAGTACTTACCTTAAACTCAAAAGCCAGCTCTCAAACCTGATGAACCACAATGTGGGAATCGTAAGAAACGCCTCCGGCCTCAGAAGAGCCGTGGCCGAAATTGACAAAATCGCCGACTTTCGGGGTAGGCTGCACGGGTTGTTAAGGAAGAAGCTTGAGAACATGACAACGGTATGCTCATTAATAGCCAAGGCCGCTCTGACGAGAACCGAGTCCAGGGGAGTGCACATGAGGGATGACTTCCCTGAGGAAAAACCATGGTGGAAGGCCCACATAATATGGCGGAAAGACACAGACCCATTCGCAGAACAATTAATAGAGAAGTGTTGACAATGCCCGAAATTGACCTTGATTCCCCGGAAGTGCTGCGTGCCGTCAAATCGGCTTTAGATGAGGACATAGGGTCAGGGGATATCACCACAAAATTAATCGTTCCCGAAGATTCAAATTGCAGGGCCGCAATCATCGCCAAGGAGCGCGGCGTGATAGCCGGACTCCCAATCGCAAGGATGGTCTTCAAGGAGCTTAACCGGAGGGTTGAATTCAGTGAATTAAAGAGCGATGGAGACGTTGTGGAGCCGGACGAAGCGGTATCGGAGGTCTCAGGCCCTGCAAGGGCGGTCCTAAGCGGTGAGAGGGTCGCCCTCAACTACGTTGGGCGTCTCTCAGGAATTGCCACAACCACTAGAGAGTTCGTCAAAGCCGTTGAGGGAATCGGCGTGAAGATACTCGACACCAGGAAGACGGCGCCGTGCCTGAGGGTTCCGGACAAGTACGCCGTACGGGTAGGCGGCGGAACAAACCACCGGATGGGTCTCTATGACTGCATACTCATAAAGGACAACCATATCAAAACCGCCGGCAATGTGGAGCACGCTATCGCCCTGGTGAGAGAAAGAGCGCAGGGCGATATCAAGATCGAGATAGAGGCAGCCGGCATAGACGAGGTCAAATCCGCCCTGGCCGCCGGGGCCGACAGGATTTTACTGGACAACATGACCCCATCAATGGTTCGCGAAGCAATGGGCTTGATAAACGGCAAGGCAGAAGCAGAGGTATCCGGAGGAGTCAACCTCAACAATGTCAGGGAATATGCCCAAACCGGGGTTGATTACATATCCATCGGCTATTTGACCCACTCTTCCCCGGCGTTGGATGTTTCCCTTCGTATGTTATGATATAAATGTGAGAGAAATCATTGATATCGTACACACCGAACAGCCGATGGAAAACCGCACGAGCATATCTGAGGAAATTCAGCGGCTGAAAAGGGAGAAAAACGCCGTAATACTGGCCCACAACTACCAGGTGCCCGAAGTGCAGGACGTGGCCGATTTTACGGGAGATTCGCTGGGTCTCTCACAAAGAGCGGCTGAGACCGAGGCCGAAGTTATCGTGTTCTGCGGCGTCCATTTCATGGCGGAAACCGCCTCGATAGTAAGCCCTGATAAAAAGGTGCTGATACCCGACCTAGAGGCTGGCTGCTCACTGGCGGCAACCATAACCGCCGAAGAGCTAAGGGAGTGGAAGGAGGAGCATCCCGGAGTCGTAGTTGTCTCCTACGTCAACACCACAGCCGATGTAAAGGCCTTAAGCGACTATTGCTGCACCTCCACGAATGCCGTTAAGGTGGTAAAGTCAATCCCGGAGGACAAAGAAATCCTCTTCCTGCCCGACATGTTCCTGGGAGCGTACGTTCAGAAAGTCACCGGTAGGAAGCTCCACATCTGGCCGGGAGAGTGCCACGTACACGCTGGCATAAGGCCCCTTGATATTAACAATATACGCCGGGAGCACCCCAAGGCCGATATGCTCATACACCCCGAATGCGGCTGCGTAACCTCGTCTATGTACTACGCCTCATCGGGCGAGATAGAAAACGGACATACTTACATCCTTTCCACCGAGGGCATGGTGAACCACACTAAAAGCTCCCCGGCAAATGAGTTCGTTGTGGCAACGGAGAACGGCATTCTTTACAAGATGAGAAAGCTCAACCCCAAGAAGAAGTTCTTCCCCGTCAGTGAAGAATCCATCTGCAAGTACATGAAGATGATTACCCTTGATAAGGTTCTGCGCTCCCTCGAAGAAGACGTCTACGAGGTCACAGTCCCCCATGCCATCGCATCCAAGGCAAAGCTCGCCATCGACAGGATGCTCCAGATAACCTGAGCCCTTTTGCTTATCTCTTACAGACAAAATACATGGGTAAAGTGACATTTTAGCCACTAAAAGTATAGAATATAGGCAAAAGTAATAACTGGTGTAGCTAATCTAACCGCTGGGTGATGCAGCTTTCTGATAATCTACCAGATTTCTTTCCTTAAGAAGTTCATATCCCTCCAATATATACTCTTCAGTCCGGTTTAAACTTTTCATCACCATCTCCACTAGTTAGTGCTTATTTGAATCCCACAAAAACCCTTGTTTTTCAGCAAACAGATTTTCCCAAAACACAAAATAACCCTATGAGTAGGGTTATTTTTGATGTAGGAGGACGGGAATTGAACCCCGTTTATTGACGCAACTACCTGTAAACATTAACTTATTCAAGAAAAAATCTATAATGGGTCTATTAATAAGCATTTTGTTAGGTTCGAGTCCGGGCTCTCCAGTTACAAAATTTGTATTGAAAAATAACGCTCATTTCAACAGGGAGCGTGGACGGTAGAACTTTTTATTTTAAAAATAGTGAACAACAGGGAGTGTTGCTGAAATTATTTTTTCTTTTTAAAATTAAGATAATGAAACATTCACTCAAAGTAGGTTTTACCTTTGGTATAACATCCGGGATTATTACAACGTTAGGTTTATTGGTTGGTTTGCATTCAGGGACTCATTCAAAAATTATAATTATAGGAGGCATATTAGTAATTGCAGTAGCAGATGCATTTTCAGATGCTATGGGTATTCATATTTCCGAAGAATCTGAAAATGTGCATACGAGAAGGGAAATTTGGGAATCAACAATTTCTACTTTTCTGTTTAAATTTCTTTTTGCATTAACTTTTATTGTCCCCGTTTTGTTATTTAATCTCTTACCCGCAATAATAATTAGTGTGATATGGGGTTTGATTATACTTGGAGTATTAAGTTATATAATTGCAAAGGAACAGAAGACAAGGCCGTGGAAAGTTGTCGTAGAACATCTATTTATTGCGATTTTAGTTATTATTGTGACACATTATATTGGTGATTGGGTGGCAACATTTAGTTTGTGAATTAGATAATATAATTCATTAAACTAAATCTGACCCTGTGAAGACAGGTCTGGCATATAAATATACTCTTTTGACTGTTGGATTACAGTTCTAACATCGTTCACGATGGCCAGCAAGTCAGTGAGAGGTTCGAGTTGTAGTGCTCCCCATTAGTCAAGCCACGTTTAAGATAGTCCCGTAACTGAATGAACCTCACCCAAAAGCTGTACCGCGAAAATTAGAGATTTCCGGCGTTTTTTGATGTTTCTGCACAAACTCCTTCGGCGTCATGTTATCCAGTGCCGAATGGGGCCTGAACTCGTTGTAGTCCCTCCTCCAAGTCTCTATCTTTTCCCTTGCGTCGTCAAGCTACTAGAACCAGTGGGTGTTTAGACATTCGTCCCGAAAACTCCCGTTGAATGATTCTATGTAGGCATTATCCGTGGGTTTACCAGGTCTGGAGAAGTCCAGCACCACCTTGTTCTCATATGCCCACTTGTCCAACGCTTTCGATATGAACTCAGCTCCATTGTCAACGTGTATCCTCTCGGGGATCCTTCCCGTGAAACGTTTTAATGCCTGCATGACACTCACCACCTTATAGGCACTTATCGAGTGATCGACGTGGATAGCAAGGCACTCTCGACTAAAATTATCCACTATAGTTAACGCCCTTATCCGCCGAACATTAAACAAGCTGTCTGTCACGAAATCCATACTCCACACCTGGTCTATATTGTAAACCTCGAGTTCTTCATAGCAAAACCCCTCCTTTTAACTAAGGTTATTTTGCCAGATTTCTCTACTTTTAACTGGTCCAGTTTTCCGGGGGGAGGTCACTCGAATGTTTCGGCATTCCCCGCCGCTCATTATAAAACAGCCCCGTAAATACTACAGTTTAATCCTCAACCCATCTGAAGCGCTCGATATGCCAATCACCCCGCTCCACAGCTAGGGCCGCCGCGTAGCCTGCTGCCGGAGAGAGCGCTTCCATCGTCCAGCGCTTCGTTTCCGAAGGGTCCTCCATATTACCTGCGAGTGCGGCATCTTCTCCCGGCGCAAGCGTAACATCAAACCGATTCAGGGGGAATGAAAGACCCTCGCCGCAGGCCTTTATATACGCCTCTTTTCTGGTCCAGCAATTAAAGAACGCCTGATCTTTCAAATGCGCGGGCAGCGCTTTTATACCGGCCGCCTCTTTCGGGGAGAAGAAGCGCTCCGCCAAACGCTCGAATTCTACATTAGACCTGATACGTTCTATATCAACTCCTATCTCCCGTCCGAGTGTAAATGCAAAAATGGCGTGTCCGTGAGAATGAGACAAATTAAATCGGAGCCCGCCCAAGCGGCGTTCCGTTAACAGCTCCGGTTTGCCGAAAGCGTTATAGCAGAATTCAAGCTCGCATGGTGCTTTATGAACGTAGCGTCCGAGGATGTCTCTCAGTATCCCCCTGGATGCTACATAGGACAATTTGTGCTTATCGAAAACAAATCTCTTTGCCCTTTCAAGCTCGTCATCCGCAAGGGTTTGTTTCATTCGCTCCAGCACAGCGGGACTCAAGGAAAGGCATGCATGCCAGGCGTGTACCTCATTTCCTCTTAGCTCAACGGTGCCGGGAGCGGAGCGCCAAAGCGAATCTTCCGAGGAGCTCAATTGCTCTTTTTCTCCATCTTCTTTCTCAGACTCAGAGGCCTCATGTCCGTCCAAACTCCCTTTATATAAGCAAGGCATTCATCCTTAAGACCGCTTTTGCCCACTTCCTTCCATCCCGAAGGCAGATCTTTGTGAGCGGGCCACAGTGAGTATTGCTCCTCGTGATTCACCACCACTTTGTAAACTGTCGTGTCTTGTGTTTGATCTTTAACCATAAGAAAAAAGCTAACATTTAGCTGCATAAAGCGCAAAAAAGTTAAGAAAAAGCGGCGTGCACGGTATTTTCCCATGAATGAGGTATCAAAAAAGGAGGGGAAGTCCATGCCCAAGAAAGACCGTAACATAAGTTGAGAGAAGGCATTAGGGATGTACTCAGATTGAATGAAGACATATTAAGGCAGTTCGCAAAGAAATCGACGCAAGAGTGAAAAAAGCGTCCGTCGGTGTTGTTACGCGTTGATCTCACCAGACCTGTTAATACATGTCTTGAGACGCCAGGCAAGTATCTGAACCTGTGGGTATTGCAATAAAGTGAAGTGGTTTCCAGGTATCACGTACAGCTCGATGCCTCCTCGGGCAAGCTTGCCCCAGCCTATCGTATTATCCTTTGGGCTCTCGGCGATCTTGGTGCTGCCGTTGAACAAAGTGACTTTGCCCGGATATGGCTTCGGCTGATAGTCGTTAAGGGCTCTGAAGTTGGCCTGAAGAACACGCAGTAAACGGAGGGTCAGCAGCGTTTCGGGGTCGGAATTCTCCGGTTCCTTTATCTCCCATTCGGCAATGTAGGCTAACTGCTCTTCTCTGGACAATTTCTCCATGAGGTCCATGGCGTAATTAAGGCGGTCTAGCTGGAAGCCCAACGCATTGCCGAGCTGTTCCATCTCATGTCTTGTGAGGTGGGTGAAATCGTCATCCGAGGGGTTATGTTCATAATTGTTGAGATCGGGTGGGTCTATCATAGCTAGGAGCTCGACCTTTTGACCTTCGCTTCGAAGCTGCTGGGCCATTTCATATGCAGCTACAGCGCCGAAGGAATACCCTCCAATCAAGAACGGCCCCTCGCTTTGAACGTCTTTTATCGCTTCAATATACAGGGCTGCAAGCTCCTCGATTACTGTGTGAAGCTCACCCTTGCCGCTCAATCCGGGAGCTTCGAGGGCGTAAAACGGCTGTTCGGCGTCTATACTGCGTGCAAGCTCCAAATAGCTGATGATGCTCCCCCCTACGGCGTGAACGCAGAAAAATGGCCTTTTCGAGCCACCGCCCTGTATTTCTACCAATGGGGAATGGGGCCCGGAGAAGTCGGCCTTGTTTATTAGTGAGACGAGCTGCTCTATTGTAGGCACCTTCAATAACAGGTTCAGGGGAAAATCTTTTTTTAATAGACGGTTTATCTCGCTTGCTATTCGCACGGCTTGAAGCGAGTCACCTCCAAGCTCGAAGAAATCGTCGGAAACGCCGACGGGTCTTACATCTAATATTCTCTCCCATAGCTCGCTTAGCTGTTTTTCCAGTCTGGTGCTCGGCGCTACGAAATCTTCTTTCAGGTCGGTCCTTCTCGTGTCAGGCGAAGGAAGGGCCTTTCGGTCTAATTTCCCATGGGCCGTTAGGGGGAAAGAGTCGAGTATAACAAAGGCGGAGGGAATCATATAGACCGGCAGTTTTTTAGAGATATGATGCCTTAGCTCGGCGGTCAATCTCTGCGTTTTTTGTTTGGGGACAACGTATGCCGTGAGGCGCTTGTTCGAGCCTTTCTCGCCGGTCACGGAAACGACGGCTTCACTTACGTTTGGATGCCGCGCGAGAACTGATTCTATCTCTCCAAGCTCGATGCGAATTCCGCGGATTTTTACCTGACGGTCTGCGCGCCCCAAAATTTCGATAGAGCCGTCAGGCAGGTGGCGGGCAAGGTCTCCGGTGTTGTACATTCTCGCTCCGGGCTGCTTGCCGAAAGGGTCGGGGATGAACTTCTCGGCCGTGAGGTCGGGGCTGTTGAGATAACCGCGGGCGAGACCATAACCGGAGATGTGTATCTCGCCGGGCGCCCCGATGGGAACGGGTTGCAGGTTTGAGTCCAGCAAGTAAACCTGAGCGTTGGCTATCGGCTTACCGAGCGGGGGTTTTCCTGTGCCGTCAATACCATCGTTTATGATAGAGGAGCATTCCGTAGAGCCGTAGCTCATAACAAAGCGGCGCCCCTTACTCCAAAGTTTGGCAAGCTCTTGAGAGCATATCTCTCCGGCAACGATTATGGTCTGTAAATCCGGCAGCTCTTCATAAGGCATTGCTTCGAGAGCGGATGGAGTAATCCTAAGGGTCGTTATGGCCTCTTCGCGCAAGAATCGCATCAAATCCGCCCCCGGCAAAGAGAGCTCTTCGGGGATCAAGCGAACCTCTCCCCCCATTCGAAGCGGCAAGACCATCTCCGTTAAAGAAACAACGAAGCTGACCGAAGCAAATTGCAGCACTCTGCTTTTACTGTGAATGTTAAAAGCCTTGACAGCCGTATTGGCAAAGATGCAAAGATAGCGATGCGGCGACATAACTCCCTTTGGGTGTCCGCTGGAGCCGGATGTATAGATTATATGGGCAAGGTTGTCGGGCGCAATTCCTACGTTAGGGTTTTCGGGGCTTTGTTTTGATATTGCCTTCCAATCCGAATCGATGCAGATTAAATTCTCACACGTCTCAGAGACCTTGTCCACTAATCGACTTTGTGTAATCAATGCTCCGGCGCCCGCGTCTTTTAGTATGAACTCTATTCTGTCTTTAGGAGACTCATGGTTTATCGGCACATAAACACCGCCGGCCTTGAGAATTCCGAGAAATCCGATTACCATCTCCATGGAGCGCTCCACACACACTCCCACGGACATCTCCAGCCTCACTCCCTTCTTGATAAGATAGTGCGCCAACTGATTGGAGCGTCGGTTAAGCTCTGAGTATGTAAGCCGCTTATCTTCGAATACCAACGCTGTGTTTTCAGGGGTTCGCTCGACCTGGGCTTCAAACAGCTCATGTAAGCACATATCTTCGTAAGCTGCATCTGTTGTGTCGTTGAGACCAATTATCAAGTTCTCGAATTCCCAATCGGTCAACATAGGCAGCTCGGAAATTCTTTCATCCGGGTCTTTAACGATGCCTTCGAGCAATATCTCGAAGCGCTCGGCGGCTCTGGTCATTGTCCCTTTATCGAACAAATCTGAGTTGTATTCGATTTCCCCGATAAGCCCTGCGTCTCCCTCCCGCATCTCAAGGGTCAAGTCGAGCTCCGATGCGCCGTTGTGCGCGCTCGTAAGCGTTGTGACGATACCGGGAAGCTTTATGGAGCGAACATTACGCTCAGCGAAGTTAAATGCCGCCTGCACGATGGGGCTTCTGCTGATATCTCGCTCGAATGGCAGCTCTTCTATGAGCTTCTCAAAGGGAAAGTCCCCATTTGCAAGGGCGCGTTTGCTCGAATCCTTAACGCTTCGAAGAAGCTCCTTGAAGCTCAACTCCCCCGACACGGCGGCTCGAATCGGAGCGGTGTTCGTAAAGTTCCCTATCAGCCCCTCGAACTCAGGTCGGCTCCGTATCGTGACCGAGGCGCCGACCACAATGTCTTCGGCTCCGGTATACCTGTACAGCAGAGCTATAAATGCGCTTAAGAGGGTTTCAAAAAGCGAGGCTCCCTCTTTTCGTCCAAGCGCCTTAACCCCTTTTGATAAGCTTGCCGGAAGCTCGAACGAAATTGTTGAGCCGCGGTATGTGTAGGCGGCAGGGCGGGGCCTGTCCGTGGGAAGCTCCAACACCGGCATATCGGCGAGGCTGTCTTTCCAGTACGAAAGACGTTTGTCGGCCTGTTTTCCCTCGAGCCACCCGCTCTGCCACTGGACAAAGTCTCTGTACTGAGCAGAAAGCTCTGGCAGAGGCGTCTTTTCACCACGGCTTAGGACACGGTAAAGGGCGGACAGCTCATCAATGAGTATCTGAGCCGAGCGGTCATCGAACACTATGCGGTGTGTTGTGATGAGCAATATGTGCTCTTTGCCTTTTAAACGCAATAGAGACGCCCTTAGTAAGGGAGGATTGGTGAGATCGAAGGGCTTTAAAGCCTCTTGTTCGCAGAGACTCAGGGCTTTGGTTCCCCTTTTTGCCTTCGGAGCCTTGCTCAGATCTACTAGGGGCAGAGACAAATCGAGAGAGGGGGAGATTGACTGTACGGGCTTCCCGTCGGATACGGTGAATGATGCCCTCAGGGCTTCGTGCCGTCTTAAGACCTCATTGAGCGCTCCTTCCAGCGCCTGTCGGTTCAGGCCGCCCATCAGTCTGAGAAGCAAAGTCGAGTTAAACAGCGGGTTTTCGGGAAGCAATTCCTGGAGAAGCCATACCCTTCGCTGTGCGGTGGATAGCGGAAGAAAATCAGTGGTGGAAGCGCGTACTTTGTGCTTTTTGCCCGCGGACCTTTGCTTGGTCTTTGGCTTAGCCGAAGTAGAAGGTTCCGATTTACGGCCCATAAGTTATTCCCTCCGATATTTGAACTGCGCTATACGGTAGACCATAGAGAATATTTCCATGGCACTTTTAAAACCGACTTCCACAGGAAATAGCGCATTATTTTGAAAAACTTTGGTCGCAGGGCTTACCATGCCTCATGACTCGTTACCCGGATGACTGTCGCAGCTTTCTTCAAACCCATTTTCCTAAAATACCATTTAACGGACTTAAGAGCAAAAGACATACGGACCGATACCCGGGGCTTATCCCACAAAATTTAACGGCTTCCGGCTTCAATTTCAGCAAGATTACCCAGCTCGGCGATGCGCAGTTCGGGATTTTGTACCATTGCTTCGAGGATCGACAGATAATCTTCCATCATCTTTGAGATTGCGGAATCCGAGAAAAGCTCCGTGCTGTATGTCAGTGTGCATTTCGGCTCCTTCAGATTATCCCAAATGTAGAGAGAAAGCTCATATCTGGACTGTTCGGGATCGAACCTAACCAAGCTGATATTCAGAATCTTTGATCCTAGTGAGGGCAACCGAAAATTCTCGAGAACGAATCCGACCTGTATGGGAAGATGGGGGCTAATGGCCGGACGCGTCTGCATGATTTCCTGCAGCATTTTATAGGGTATTTCCTGGTGATCATGCGCCTCTATGTACACGTCTTTGATCCGAGCCAGTATATCACGGATACTGGGATTGCCCGAAAGGTCTGTTCGGAGGAACAACTTGTGGACGAAATATCCGATGAGACTCTGTACCTCGGTACGCTCTCGGCCCGATGTGAACGTAGCCACCATGATATCTTCTTGCCCCGTGTAGCTGTACAGCAATACCTTGAACGCCGCCAAAAGTATTACAAACGGAGTGAAGCCTTCGCTCTTGCTAAAGTCCTTTACGGAGTTATACAGTGGAGTGGGAAAATCAGAAGACAGGGTCTTTCCGTTAAACGTCCTGTTCTCAGGCCGGGGACGGTCTGTCGGCAGATCCAATACCGGTATATCGGACAGTTTTTCTCTACAGTAGGACTTAATCGAGTCCAGAACCCTTCCCTGCAATCTCTGCTGTTGCCAGAGAGCAAAATCGACGTACTGAAGCGGGGGCTCGGGCAGGTCGGACTTAATGCCCGTATAGAGTGCTGCCAGCTCTCTCATGAATATACCCACTGACCACCCGTCGCATATTATGTGATGGACGGTCATGATTATGACGCGCTCGTCGGGGCCGGTACGGAAAAAAACCGCGCGAAAAAGCGGCCCCTTTTCCAAGTCAAAGGGGGCGCTGTGCTGCTTGCGGGCCATACGAAATACCTCGTCTTTTATCTGTTCTTCTTTGAGCCCGCTAATATCGACCGTTTCAAGCTCCAGGGCTAGGGATGGAGAGATTTTCTGATAAGGCTCTCCGTCCGTGGAAACAAAGGTGGTGCGAAGGATTTCGTGGCGCTGCGCAATAGCTTCGATAATCCGATCCATCGCATTGAATTTCACAGGGGCTTTTATATTGACGATGTATGTCAGGTTACTGATAGAGGAGCCGGGCTCGGAACGATCATAGTGCCACATCCACTGTTGAGAGGTAGACAGAGGGTACGCTTTTAAGTCTCCATTTTGCGCGGCAATATGAGGCGGCAGCACTTTTTCGGCGATCAACCCCCTCAGCAGCTCACGCTTACCGACGGAGAGCCGGGACATCCGTTTTAAAATGTCGGCCGCGGAGTTTGACCCTTTCTCGCTCATTGGCTTAACTATCTCTTTTCTTCGACTATCGCTTCGACTTCCTCTTCGGAAAGCCCCTCTACCTCTCCCAGAGTCTCCGCCATCTCTTCCATACCCTCTTGACTTCCGTCGTCGGTTAGGAGTTTTAAGAGCTCTGCGGCCAGCTCGGACACGCTCGGCCCCTGGAGCATTACGGTAACGGGCAGGTCGACGGCCAGGCCAGCCTCAATGCGGTTCTTCAATTCCAGCCCCATAAGAGAGTCGAGCCCCATATTCAAGAGGGATTTGTGCATCTGGAGCCTCGAGACAGGAATGCCGAGCACTCCCGCGACCAGCTCCTTGAGGTGTGATTCTACCATTTCTTGACGATCTTCGGGCTCTGCGGAGAGAATTTTTTCTCTAGCCTTGCTTTCTCTCTTCCCGTCGCCACGAGAGGAAGAGGATTTCACCCCTTCGGCAATCTCCGAAAGTACAGGAGGTATGTTATCGGAGGGGTAGAATTTAAGCAGATTCGCCCAATCAATGAATAGCGGCATGACCTGGGTGCAGTTCATCTTCATGATCGCCTCCATCAGCTCAGAGCCTTGCTCAGGAGTAAAGGGGGTGATGCCTTGAGAGGTAAGGTTCTTCATCCTCTCGGGACTAGCCGCCATGCCGACTTCCGTCCATGCTCCCCAGTTAATCGTGAGCGCGGGAAGTCCGAGGGCGCGGCGGTAATGAGCCAGGGAGTCCATGAAGGCGTTGGCCGATGAGTAGTTGCCCTGCCCGGGCGAGCCCATGATCGAAGCCGCCGAGGAAAACATAACGAAGAAATCGAGCTGCAGTTCAAGACTGAGCGTGTGCAGGTTCCATGAGCCCGAGACCTTTGGGGCCATGACGGTATTGAACCGCTCCATATTCATTTGCAGCAAAATGCCGTCATCCAGCACACCCGCCGCATGAACTATTCCTCGTAAGGGCGGCATCGTTTTAGCGATTTTTTTGAACACAGACCGGAGCTGTTTCTCGTTTGCCACGTCCGCCTTAATGACGGCTACGTTAACGCCCCGGCTCCTCAGCTCATCCAGTTTCACCGAAGCCTCTTCGGACGCTCCCCCTCTTCCCAGAAGCACGAGGTGTTTCGCTCCTTTATCCACCATCCATTTAGCCATGGTTAACCCCAGACCGCCCAGGCCTCCAGTGATGAGGTATGTGCCGTTTTCCTTCATCCCGACGCGAAGCTCCGGAGAGAGGGCAACGAGTACTTCATTTTCCTCAAGGGAAAGAACTATCTTCCCTATGTGTTTAGCCTGAGCCATAAAGCGAAAGGCATCCTCAGATTCCGATATCTTAAAAACCTTGTGGGGAAGCGGCTTAAGCGAGCCGTCTTCGAAACTCTCCATTAGCTCTCGAAGCAGCGAGCCGATTAGCGTAGAGCGCTCCGTAAACATCCTCGCTAGGTCTATGGCATAAAAAGAAAGGCTGTTCTTGAACGGAAGCAGTCCTATCAGGCTGTCCTCATAAATATCCCTTTTTCCTATCTCGAGAAACCTGCCGTAAGGGGCGAGTATACTTAGACCCTTCCCAATAGCGTCTCCAGAAAGCGAGTTCAGCACTATATCGACACCTTCGCCTCCTGTGATTGCCATGATCTCGTCGGCGAAGTCGAGAGTCCTTGAGTTCATGACGTGCTCTATGCCCAGGGATTTCAGATACTCACGCTTTTCCGGCCTCCCGGCGGTGGCGTAAATCTCGGCCCCTGCGCGCTCGGCAAGCTGAAGTGCGGCCAGTCCCACGCCGCCGGATGCGGAGTGAATCAGGACTCTATCCCCCGAGGACATTTTCCCCAAATGGCATAATGCGTAATATGCGGTGAGAAAAACGTTAGGAACAGTGGCGGCCTCTTCAAAGCTCATCGCTTTGGGCTTCGGGACGACAAACATCGCCGGGGCGACCGTGTGCGATGCGAAGCTCGAAGGAGCGAGAGCTATGACTTCGTCCCCTACCTTGAACTCATCGACCCCTTCGCCGATAGTGGAAATCGTTCCTGCGCATTCGGTTCCCAAAGGAAGTGAGCCTTCGGGCTGGCCGGGGTATATACCCATGGCGATCATGAGGTCTATAAAGTTAAGCGCGGCCGCATGAACCTCGATCTCGACCTCGCCGTGGCCGGGTTTTGGACGCTCCATCTCCCGGAGAACCAAGTTGTCCAGGATCCCGGGCTTAGTGGTTTCGAGCCGGAACGGCAGCCGGGAGGTGGATACGAGCATCTGCTCTTGCTCTCCTGCCGAATTACTCTGGAGCCTGGCTACGAACAAGCTCTTTCCTCTGAGCGCTATCTGGTTTTCCCTGTCGTCTACGAAGAGCATTTGAAACAGAGCCTTAATCTCGCTCGGCTTCGGGCTTGGGCTGAGGTCGATTTCCGTGCATCTGAACTCAGGGTGCTCACCGGCGATCACCCTTCCCAGACCCCAAATCGGAGACTGCGCAACTGAGGGCGGTTTGGACTCGGCTCCGAGCCTGTGAACCCCTGCCGTAACGAGCCTTATGCGCGGATACGCAGGCCAGCCTGATTCCGCCAACGCGTGGATGAGGTATAGTACGCTCCCGCAGGTTAGGTTCTGTGAGTCTTCGAAGTCAACGGAGCCCGTAGGGCACGGGACATCCATGCTCCATAGGTGTACGACCCCAAGGCACGGTGAGCCGCCGGGGTCAAATGCGGAATCCAGGAGTTTTCTAAAATCTTCGGGGTCTTCGGTGTTTATCAGGTAGTGTTCGGCTCCGTTGCGTTTATATGTGAGCTTGAATTTATCCCCCGGTTTAACGACTACGCACTCACAGCCTCTTGCTCTAAACATCGCCGGAAGGGATTTTCCAACCCTGCCGCCATCTGCAAATACTAGCCATTTGCCGTTTGGCGGGGGCTCTTGACCGTTGTCCGACTCTGAAGCAAGCTCGGGACTCTCCATGGGTATGAAATTGATGCGGTATAGGTGTTCGTTCGAGTTTTGCGAGGCTGAGGGGCCGCCTGCTTGATCTATTCGTTGAGTAGTCAAACCCTTCACCTCAATGACTACCTTTCCCCTTATGTCCAGCAGGTACACGTCATGCTTTAAAATTCCGGGGTTTTCCTCTTCTTCCGCGCGAAAAACTGCAAGGCCCCAGGCTGTTTTCTCGGGGTTGCCGTACATCCTGAAACTTTCGATACCGACAGGCAGGTAAATGCCGGGGTTTATATCCGTTCGATGGGTTAAATAAGTTGCGGCAACAGATACCTGAAAGCCATAATCTAGAACCGCCGGGTGAACGTTATAGGTTTGCGAAAAGGACTTGACCGAATCCGGAATGTTGAGACGCCCCAGCGCCTCCTCACTTTGCAGCCATAACTTGTGAATGCCTTGGAAGTTGGGACCAAAGGTAAAACCTATATCCCCAATCACTTGATAGTGCTGCTCGCCGGAGGACTTAAGTGTGCTGCCGGCTTTAATCTTCCGGAGAGAATATCGCTTGGGCGGCTTTGCCTTGGTGTCTTCACGTCCGGTGTGTATCCTCCCCTTTGCAAGGAGAGTCCATGAATCCCGATCCTCGCTATCGCCTCGCTGTAGGCTGTAGATTTGGAATGACGCTACGGCGGGGGTTTGCGGCGTCAGTATGATCTGAACGGTTTGAGTTACATTTTCCGGCAAGAAAATCGGTTTCTGAAACGATACGTTTTCAAGTTCGGGCCTCGCCGCTCCAAATGCCTCCTTAGCGGCTGCAAGAGCCAGCTCGATATAAACGGTAGCCGGAACGATGGGTACGTTCTGGATACGATGGTCGGCCAGATAGGGGAATACCGTCGTGCTCAGGCTGGTTTGCCACACCATTTCCTTAGAATTAACGGCGGTGGAAACTCGGTAGCCCAGCATCGGATGCGACGATTTTGCAAACCCGGAGCCAAGTTGGGATTGGGTCTTACCTTCGGAAACGGCCTCGTCCAAGCCCTCGATCCAGAAACGGTCGTTTTGCCATGGATATGGGGGGAGACCAACGCACCGGCCCTTCGATGGATAGAGTTTTGACCAATCTGTGCTATGACCATTCGTATAAAGCTCTCCAAGAGAGCTTAACATCATGTCGAGCTCTCCCTGGTTTCTTCGGAGCGAAGGCAGAACCGCTCCTTTTGCTTTCTTGCTCATAAGGCATTGAGAGGTAGACACCGAAAGGACGGGATGTGGGCTCAGCTCTATAAACACCTCATGGCCTTGGTCGGCCAGCAGCTCGATCGATTGGGAATAGTACACCGGGTCTCTTAAGCTGCGCGTCCAGTAAGCCTTGTCGTACTCTGTCCCTTTGAGTACGGATGCCGTCATGGTCGATACCATCGGGATATTCCAATCCCGGGGTTTAATGCCCTTGAGGGATTTTTTAAACTCACCTAGTATGGGGTCCATCTGAGGGCTGTGCGAGGCGTAGGCGATATTAACCAATCTGCAGAAAATCCCCTTTTTCTCCAGGGTGTCGCAGAACTCGTGCAGCGCTTCGGAGTAACCCGAGACGACCGTAGTCGTCGGGCTGTTCGATGCCGCGACGGATAGGTAGTCCTCATAGTCAGCAATTATCTCTCGAATCTCGCCGACCGGCAGCTCCACGATCGCCATCCCCCCCTTCCCGGAAACCCGCTCATCGACGAGAATGCTTCGGTTGCATATGACCTGTGCGGCGTCCTTTAGGTCGAGGATGCCCGCGATATTAGCGGCGGCGACCTCACCCAGACTGTGGCCTACAACGGCGTCCGGCACGACTCCCCACGACCTCCAAAGCTCGGCAAGGGCGACTTGAAGCGCGAACAGAACCGGCTGTACCACGAGCATTTCATCTATGCGGGAGCTCTTTTCGTCCGCGTGGAGCTCTTTGATTAACGACCAATCAAGCCATCTACCGAAAACCTTGTCGCACTCCTCTATGGTCTCACGAAATACCGGCTCGACACTGAAAAGCTCCAAACCCATGCCGTGCCACTGTGAGCCTGTGGGCGAGCAGATGAAAACGAGCTTCGGCTGACGGCCGGTCTGCGCAGCCCCTTGGGAGAGGCCCTGTAGGCGCTCGCCCTTTAAGAAAGAGCTCAGCTTTTCCGCTATCTCCTCGTGTGAGCGCCCAATCACCGCCAAGCGGTTTTCATGGTGAGTTCTTCTCACACAAGACGTGTACCCGATATCGTATAGAGAGTTCTTGACTCCCTCTCCTTCCTCGCTCAGATACCCCTCATACGACCTCGCCACATCCTCGAGCGTGTCCGTATTATTGGCTGAAAGGGCGAGAACAACAGGTCTATCCTTTTGTTTCTGTTTTTTTGACGATTCTTCCGGAAGCCGCGGGGGCTCTTCGAGAACCATATGAACGTTTGTGCCGGAGATGCCGAATGAGCTAACGCCGGCGATGGCAGTCTCCGACTCAACCGGCCATGGGCCGAGCTCCGTTTGCACCTCGATAGGGAGATCATCCCAAGGTATGTTGGGGTTCGGCTCTATGAAATTCAAGCTGGGGGGAATGGTGCGGTGCTTGAGACAAAGAGCCGTTTTGATGAGACCCGCTACGCCCGCCGCGCCCTCGGCGTGTCCGATATTGGTTTTCACCGAGCCTATAATACAGGGGGCGTCTTTGGTCTTTTCTTCAGAAAGCACAGAACCAAGGGCAAGCGCCTCCACCGGGTCGCCGACGCTTGTGCCCGTGCCGTGCGCCTCGACGTAGTGTACGCTTCCAGGAGATATTCCAGCGTTGCGATACGCATCTCTGAGCACGTTCTCCTGACCTTCGCGCCTAGGGGTCATCAGACCCGTTCCGTATCCGTCGTTGTTCACGGCGCTGCCTCGGATCACCGCATATACGGGGTCTGCGTCCTCTAGGGCCTTGGAAAGGGACTTGAGCACCACCACGCCTATGCCGTCGCTGCGAACAAAGCCGTCGGCGCGTGAATCGAACGCCTTACACCTGCCGTCCAGGGCCATCATACCGGCAACGGAGAAGTATATGGTCGGGTCGGGAGAGATTATCAGGTTCACCCCCCCCACAAGAGCCATATCGGACTCCCCGCTCCAGATGCTCTGACACGCCAGGTGGGCCGCGACAAGCGAAGATGAGCATGCGGTGTCCATCATCAAGCTGGGCCCTTCGAGTTTAAGGACATAGGACAGACGTCCCGACAACACGCTGCGAGCGGAGCCGGTTGCTGAATAAACGTCGATAGTGCAAATGTCCCCGTATTTCGTCTGAAGGTCGCAGTAATCACTGGTGCACATCCCGACGAACACCCCGGTGGAGCTGCCCTCGAGCCGCTCCATGGTTTGACCCGCATCTTCCAGAGCTTCCCAGGCAACCTCGAGCAAAAGCCTTTGCTGAGGGTCCATGCTGTTGGCCTCGCGAGGGGAAATGCCGAAGAAATAGGGGTCGAATTTATCTATATCGTTTATAAACCCCCCCCATTTAGTGCAGATTTTACCCATCACTCCGGACTTGGGGTAGTAGTACTGTTCAACGGGAAAACGGGAAGGAGGCACCTCGCTGATTGCGTCTATCCCATTTGTTAGAAGCTCCCAAAACTCCTTTGGATTATTCGCTCCCGCGAAACGACAGCCGAGACCAATGATTGCAATCGGCTCATTCCGGCCCCTATTGTTCGTATAGCCCTTAGAAGTGGCTAAAGAATCGTCCTTCTTCTTCTCGGTCCTCCCGACTTTACTACTCATAGATCCTCCCGTTCCTCGTTAAAAATTTTGGCTGGTTTCCCAAAATTATAACAGCATTAAATTTTAGGCAACTTTTTATCTTACATCGCCCCTTCCAAATCCACAAGGGACGAAGCGAGAGACCTGATCGCTCAAAACGGAAGTTTTATCGAAGTGCATCTCTACGCTGAAGAA
>JADFKM010000074.1 GCA_022564935.1 Candidatus Dadabacteria bacterium | reverse complement strand
TAACTTTTTATTGCGATGAAATATGTGATACTCCAGGGAGACGGCATGCCCGATCACCCCGTTCCCGAGCTCGGCGGCAAGACTCCGCTTGAAGCCGCAAACACACCCAACCTCGACGATTTTTCAAAGAGGAGTGTATTCGGGCTTGCATGCACCATCCCCGAAGAGCTCCCTCCCGGAAGTGACGTGGGAAATCTGAGCGTGCTGGGGTACGACCCGCGGCTTTACTACACGGGCCGCTCTTCCCTCGAGGCTGCGAGCATGGGAGTGAAGCTCGGTCCCTCAGACGTCACATACAGGTGCAACCTGGTTACTCTTGCGCTGGGTTCCGGGAGTGCCGTTATGGAGGACTACAGCGCGGGCCACATCACCACCCCCGAAGCCTCGGAGCTAATAGGAGCGGTGAAAGAAGCTCTGGACGGCGATGGGATCGAGTTTTTCCCCGGCGTCAGCTACCGGCACCTCCTGCTTTGGCACGGCGGGATGGACTCGATCAATACCACTCCGCCTCACGACATCTCCGGCCGCGACGCCCAGCCGTATCTTCCGAGCGGTGAGGGTGCCGAGAAACTCATAGAACTTATCGAGCGCTCTCAGGCGATTTTGAGAGACCATCCTGTTAACAAAAAACGGTTATCGGAAAATAAATCTCCCGCTACCAGTATCTGGCTCTGGGGGCCGGGCAGGGCGCCGAAAATGCCTTCGTTCAGGAAGCTTTACGGCCTAAGCGGCGCCGTGATCTCGGCCGTAGACCTCGTGAAAGGAATCGGCATCTATGCCGGGCTTGGGGTGATCGACGTGCCGGGCGCAACAGGCTACCTCGACACAAACTACGAGGGCAAGGTTAGCCACGCTCTCAGCGCCCTGGAGGAGGTTGACCTCGTGATGGTTCACATCGAGTCCATGGACGAAACGGGCCACGAGGGCAAGCCCGAGCTTAAAAACCAAGCGGTGGAGGATTTTGACTCGAAGGTTGTGGGCCCGATGCTCAATGGACTCCGGGAAAGATTCCCCGAATATAAGGTGCTCATTCTCTCTGACCACCCGACTCCTCTGGACATCAGGACCCACACGAACGAGCCGGTACCGTTCGGCATTTTCGGCTCGAGTGAACCTGAGATAAAGAACTCTGACCTCGTCTATACGGAGAGGGCCGCCGCAGACACCGGTGTGTTTGTGGATGAGGGCTGGAAGCTCATGGGTATGATGCTCGGCAGGAAATAATGTGCTCAAGTATGATATTCACCAAATTGCTCAGAAAACTCGCACAGAAGCCGAGTCCACATATTTAATGAATTATCAACACCTGCCCGCTTTCTTCTATTTCCTATATACTATTGACTCGGCCGTTGATTAAATGGAGGTGCGGCATGGCAAAAGGCACCAAAGTCGTGTTCCAGTATGTGTGCCAGGACTGCGGCAACGGCTCCCCGCGCTGGCTTGGGAAGTGTCCGGGTTGCGGCGCCTGGAACAGCTACGTCCAAGAACGGATGGAGACGGGAAAGGGCGCAGGCAGCGGAGGGTATGTGTCGAAGCCGGATTCAAGGCCTGTGCCAATAACGGAGGTCACGGACGACGCGGGCGAAAGGACGGTTTCGGGAATAGCGGAGTTTGACAGGATATTGGGTGGCGGGTTCGTCCCCGGCTCAGTTGTGCTTGTGGGAGGAGACCCGGGAATAGGCAAGTCTACCCTGGCGCTCCAGATGCTCGAGAGCATAAGCAGGGGTGGAGCGGGCGTTCTTTATGTAACGGGGGAGGAGTCGCCTGAGCAGGTCAAGCTGCGCGCCGAGCGCCTGGGGGTGACCTCCCCTTCGCTCCTTGTATACGCCGAAACCTCGCTTGAGAGCATTCTTGAGCGTATGGAGGAGCTCAGCCCCGCCGTTGTGGTGATTGACTCGATTCAAGCCGTAAACACATTCGAATTCCCATCCGGGCCGGGGAGCGTGGGTCAGATAAGGGAATGCGCTTCAAAGCTCATACAGTACGCCAAGACACGCGGCACGGCGGTGTTTTTAATAGGTCATGTGACCAAGGATGGCGCTATAGCGGGCCCGAAGGTGCTTGAGCACCTCGTGGACACCGTTCTTTATTTTGAGGGCGGAAAGGAGAGCCCTTTCAGGATACTGCGGGCAGTAAAGAACAGGTTCGGCTCCACCAACGAAATAGGAGTGTTCGAGATGAAGGAATCGGGTCTTGAGGAGGTGACTAACCCATCCGAGATATTCCTTTCCGAGAGACCCCAGGGCGCTTCGGGCTCCGTGGTCGTGCCCAGCCTCGAGGGCACACGGCCCATTCTGGTGGAGCTTCAGGCTCTGGTGACGCCGTGCGGCATGGGCGTGCCGAGGCGCACGACCATAGGGCTTGACCACAACCGGGTGTCACTGCTGGCGGCGGTGCTTGAAAAGAGGGCCGGAGTGGCCATATCGGGTAACGACATATACATGAACGTGCCGGGTGGGGTCAAGATAGACGAGCCGGCCATTGACCTCGGCATAAGCGTAAGCCTCGCCTCAAGCCTGTTCAACAAGCCCGTTGCCCCCGAGGTAGTTGTGTTCGGAGAGATCGGCCTGGCGGGGGAGGTAAGGGCCGTCTCGCAGCCTGAGCTGAGGCTCAAGGAGGCCGAAAAGCTTGGTTTTAAAGGCTGCCTCCTGCCCCAGATTAACCTCGACAGGATGAAGAGTGGCGCTACGGCGCTTTCCCTTCTGGGCGTGCGCTCCATTGACGAGGCCGTCAGGGAGCTTTTCTAGTTTAAATCGGTAGCGTTGGAAAACACATTTCACGTTGACATAACCGCCCGCGCGGATAAGATTTTAGCACCATGCCTTCCATCATAGACGGCTCATCCCCAATAGGCATATTCGACTCAGGAATAGGCGGTCTCACCGTCGTGAGGGAGCTATTACTCAATCTCGCCGGTGAGAGCCTGATATATCTTGGTGACACCGCCAGGGTGCCCTACGGCACTAAATCCAGCCGCACCGTGGTCAGGTACTCCTTAAGCAACGCCGGTTTTCTAGTCCCGAAGGGTATAAAGCTGCTCGTCGCTGCCTGCAACACGGCTTCGGCATTCGCCATCCCCGCGCTTCGCAACGAGTGCGGCCTGCCCGTCGTGGGTGTTATTGAGCCGGGGGCGAAGAAGGCCGCCTCCGCCACAAAAACGGGCAGGGTCGGGGTCATAGGGACTTCGTCCACCATAAAGAGCGGGGCTTACAAAAAGGCTGTGCAGGAAATAGACCCCGAAATAACGGTGTATTCCACCCCCTGTCCGCTGTTCGTGCCCCTGGCGGACGAGGGACTCAACAATAACGACATCGCTCGACTCGCCGCGCAGCGGTACCTGGCTCCGCTGAAGGGATCAGGGATCGACGTCCTAATTCTCGGATGCACACACTACCCGCTGCTGAAGTCCATTATTCAGGAGGCAATCGGAGAGAAAGTGCTTCTAGTGGACAGCGCGCAGGAGACGGCGGCCGAAATTAAGGGCGTGCTCGAAAAAAACGATCTTGCAAACAACGGCTCCGCAAAGCCCACCACTGAGTTTTACCTGACCGATGTGAGCGACACATTCATCGAGGTGGCCGAGAGGTTCCTCGGCAGGGAGATAGAGCACATCGAGCAGGTCGACATAGGCAACAACTACGGTTGAAATCGGCGGCTTTGCGCATATTGTATAAGTGAGGGACATAAAACGCATTTAGGCTCCTTTGAGCTACGTCCCGCGGTGGTTGAACCTCCTGCGGTGAGGGTATTACAATGGCACATCCGAGCGTCCGTTCCGATAGGAACTTCATCTATAAAAAGCCCATAAACGTCTACTTCGAGAGCACGATTGCCTGCGACCTCGCATGCAAGCACTGCAGGGCCGAGGCCATACCGGAGCGGAGTCCTGACGAGCTCGACACCGAAGAGGCAAAGGCGCTCGTAAGGGACGTGAAGGGGCTCGGCTCGCATTTGATCATTTCCGGAGGCGACCCGCTCAAGCGGGAAGACCTGTTCGAGATTCTCGCCTATGCAAGGGAGCTCAAAGTGCCCGTTGGCGTTACCCCGACTACATCCCCGCTCGCCACATACGAAGCCGTGGAGAAGATGAAAGACCTCGGCGTGTTTGCCCTCGGCATCAGTCTCGACGGCGCGACCCCGGCATCACAGGACAGCTTCAGGGGTGTAGAGGGGACTTTTGAAAACTCCATGAACGTGTTGAGTTACGCAAAGGAGCTTGAGATTCCCGTTCAGATAAACACGACATGCACTGAAGAGACTGTCTCGGAGATTGAGGGCATATACCATCTTTTGACAGAGGAGTTTTCGCCCCCGGTCAGGAGGTGGTCAATCTTCTTCCTCATTCCCATAGGACGGGGCAATGAGCTTGGTATGCCGTCTTCGGCTCAGGTGGAGGAGACCTTCGGGTTTTTATACGAAAAATCATCTGCTGCGCCCTTCCATATAACCACTACCGAGGCTCCGTTCTACAGGGCTTATTACATTGTAAGGGAGATGGAGAGCGGCAAAACCAAGGAAGAGGTCGTTTCCAGTAGGGCTATGGGGCTTGGCGTCAGGGACGGGAACGGCGTGATGTTCGTGTCCCACACGGGCGACATTTACCCCTCGGGCTTCCTTCCCATCCTATTGGGGAACGTGAGGCGCGACAGTCTCGCCGATGTCTATAGGAATAACGCGGTAATGAAGGCGCTCCGTGACCCCGGCGCTTTCAAAGGGAAGTGTGCCCCCTGCCCGTTCAATTACCTGTGCGGCGGCTCCCGCGCCAGGGCCTTTGCGGTTGAGGGCGATTACCTCCAGGCAGACCCTCTGTGCCACTTCAGCGAAGAGTTCCTGCAGGGCGTGGAGTTTTAGGGGGGTTCTTGCCGAGAAGGCTATCTCTTCTTTACTACATTGTGTGGTAATACAAGACTATCTGGCGGACATCTGTGCCCGCCCTGCTTTTTATTCCGAACTCAGCCCTGAGCGAGCAGGTTCTTGAACTCTTTGGTCAGCACAGGCACGACCTTGAACAGGTCGCCCACTATGCCGTAGTCACACTTCGAGAAAATGGGTGCGTCGGGGTCTTTGTTAATCGCTACGATTACCTTCGATGAGCCCATTCCGGCGAAGTGCTGTACGGAGCCGGAAATGCCTATGGCGATGTAGATAGAAGGAGAGACGACCTTTCCTGTCTGTCCCACCTGCATCTCGTAGGGGACGAATCCCGCGTCGACGGCTGCCCTGGACGCGCCGGCGGCGGCCCCGATCGTATCGGCCAGCTCGAAGATGAGTGGGAAATTCTCGCTGCTTGCCATGCCCCTGCCGCCCGACACGATCCGGTCGGCCTCGGTGAGCTCCGGTCTCGTGGACTCTTTCCTCTTCACTTCAACCACCTTTGTCCAGATACAGTCTGCCGGGATATCGACCGATTCGCTGAGCACTTCAGGCGTCTTCGGGTCTTCTTCCGGCTTGAAGGCGTTGGGCCTCACTGTGGCCATCGCCGGGCTGTTGTCAAGGAACTCCACGGTGGCTATGGATTTCCCAGAATACATGTAGCGTTTTACGGTGAGCCTTCCTGAGTCCGAAAGCCCCAGGTCTATTGCGTCAAGAGCGAGCCCCGCGCCGACTCTTGCCGCCGTCCTGGGGAAGTAGTCCTGTCCCTGCGAGGTGTTGCCTGCCAGTACTATGTCAGGGCTGTGCTTCTTGATGAGCTCTGAGAGCGCGGTCGAATATCCCTCTGAGGAGTAGTCACCTAGAATCTCGCTGTCCACCACGTAGACCTTCTCCGCTCCGTACCGGCCAAGCTCCGGGGCCAGGGCTGAGACGCCCGAGCCGAGCAGCACTCCGCACAACGTGCCCTGGAGCTTTTTCCTTGCCTCCGATATAGCCTCGAGGGTTACTTTCCTCACCTTCCCGTCTATTGTGAGGTCTGCTACTACCCATGTTTCATTGCCCATTGTTTTGTCTCCTAGTAGTGTTGTGCCTTGGTTGCTAAATTACTTTCGCCTCTTCTCTGAGAGCGGTTACGAGCTCTTTAACCGCGTCGGAGACTTCCATGCCCTCGATCATGTGAAGCCGTCTCTTAATCTCCGGAACTTCGAGCTTCGTAACGGCGTATCTCGAGCCGCCCTCCCCGAGCTGCTCGGCGCTGAGGCCGATCGAGGAAAAGTCTATGTCTCCGGTTTCAATGACCTTGACGGGCTTCTTTTTGGCCTTCATGATCCCCGGAAGCGAGGCGTATCTCGGCTCGTTAAGACCCCTTTCACAGGTCAAGAGAGCCGGAAGCGGGAGGTCGACTATTACCTGTCCTCCCTCGATCTCCTTCTGCACCCGTACCGATTTTCGGTCATCCGAGATGTCTAGTTTTGTCACAACCGCTCCCTGGGGGATGCCGAGGTCTTCGGCCACATGAATGCCCACCTGTCCCGTCTCTTCGTCGATCATCTTCTTTCCAGTCAATATAAGGTCGTAGTCCCCGGGGTTTTTGATCTCCTGGGCTATGACCTTCGCTATGGCGTAGGGGTCGGCGGAGGCGAAACTCTCGTCTTTTATGTGGATTGCGCTGTCGGCTCCCATGGCGAGGCCCGTGCGGAGCGCCGCGAGGTTTCTTGCCGGGCCCATGGTGATTAGAATCACTTCGCCGCCATGATTCTCCTTTATCCTGATCGCCTCTTCTATGGCGAACTCGTCATAAGGGTTGACTATCCATTTGATGCTCTCAGAGTTTATGGAGCGGCCGTCTCCGTTGACTTTTATCTTGGCCTCGGTGTCGGGGGTTTGCCGTACGATAACGTAGGTTTTCAATCTCCCTTCCCTCCTGAATTGATTTGCAGGAGCTTAATGCCCGATTTTGTAAGGGCATCAAACAATGAATTGATAAATGAGCCCGTCCCACTGTCCGTTATCATTTAATAATTTCTCGATCTGGTTCGCGCTAAAAATTTAAGCGGCTTCTTAAAAAGCCGAGAGATATTAAACGGATAATGTCGAAATGTCAAACCAAAATTTGACACGCAGGCCACTAGAGCTTCATCGGAAATAATTAGAGGTTTTTGAGAATAAACGCTCGATGAAAAGACGATAAGAACATGGGCGAATTTTTGAGAAACACTTTTTTGCAACTTTTTAAGTTCTCGGAGTTATGAACAATAAAGCGTCGAATAATTTCCCAAGTTTGTCGTTTTCTTCGTTATAGTGTAGGAGTCGAGTAAGTGGATTGACCTGAGGAGGAGAATGAATTTATACAGTTTGTGGGTAATACAATGGACTGTGATAGATGTGGTAGGAAGGTCGGTATCGGCAACAGTGCAAAGACATTTCAGTACATCCTTGAATATGGGAAGTCCCCGGAGTCTGAGGGATTCACGGTTGTGACGGGCTTTGGCGACCGTCACCTGCTTCTTGAGGAAGGGTGCGAGGGCTCACCGTCCCGAACCAAGTACATGGTAGAGATCTCGGATGAAGAGCATGGCGGGGAGTATGACCCGGTAAAAGCAGAGAGGTACCGTCTCGCATTCGAGCTTTTAAAAACCCTTAGATAAATACTGTGGTTTACGCCGGATTGTGCTAAGGTATTGACTTGAGCAGAGCTTAAGCCGGCGAGTGGGATAAAAGGCTAAGGCAGGGCGCTACAAGGGGTTTCCTTTCTTTACATATTTGTACTGCTGGCGGGACAGCTTTTCCATCCCCGT
>JADFKM010000026.1 GCA_022564935.1 Candidatus Dadabacteria bacterium | reverse complement strand
GTAGGTTCTGTCCCTTTCGTAATTGATTTCCTTACGCTTGCGTTTACCGCTTGTTTTCATAGCCCGGTGGTATTCCCGCCTCAATTGCTCGGTCTTGTTCCTCAATTCCTTGACGTCGTGCTTTTGTGCGATTTCGTAGGATTCTGTGGAATAGTTTGTGATTTCGTACGAATTCGACCATAACGGTCCGGCCTCATTGTACGGGAGCTCGTGGTTTATCACGAGCTCAGGCTCGTGCGCCTGAGGCGGAGCTTGCACGGGCTGTATTTGCAAGTTGATTGGGGAGAGAGGCTCACTTTCTACCGGTTTGGATATTTCTTCAGCTTTAGCGGGGGCTGTGATTTTAGCCGCTTTCAAGTTAACGGGTTTGGGCTCTTTGTGCTCGACCCAGCCGATGTTATCGCCGCTTATGAGCGATGCATAAAAACCGGGGTTTGCGACGTCGACGGCTAGAGCCGCAAGCGAAAATGCAAAAAAGAGCTTTAGCGCGTAATGCATTGTATTTCTCTTCTACGGTGCTGTTCGAAAGCTGAACCTAAGCATCTTATTGAGGAAACCGGAGCCAAAATGCTTCGTTCTTCCTTCCGACCCAAATCTGAAAGGGAAAATTTCACAGGATTGTGATGGGGAAAACGGCGGTAGCCGAATTGCTACCGTAAACGACTAATCCTCATTTGGCAACCCTGCCGCCCTAGGAGAGTCACCCCCCCTTAGGCCGATGGCTTTACATCCCACCCTTTCGGGCGGTTTGACCTTTCATTTTAGATCGATTCTAACCCTTATTTTACGAAAATCGGGTGGGATTGTCAAGACTTAGTATCCCTAAATGTGCCTCCGGGGCTTGCTTGTCGATAATGTGAAGGCGAGGGGAATGCTCATGGGCTGAAGAGCGGCGGGTGTGACCTCCGTAGCTCTGCACGGCGACCTTATATTTGAGGGAAAGGGAGTTCGGCGAGGAAGGGACTCCGGGGATAAGCTACCTTATCTCTTCCACCTCTTCATCCTCGTTGATAATGTGTGTGTCGAGGAACAGGAGCGCGGGGCCGCTGTCTCCGACCATTCTGACCCGCTCGAGGACGTGGAGGGCGGTCTTTTCCTCTTCGACCTGCTCTGAGATGAACCATTGCATCTCAACCTGGGTGGGGTAGTCCTTTTCCTTCACCGACAGGGCGTAGATGTTGTTTATCATCTCTGTAACGGCTTTTTCGTGCTCGTACACCTTCTCAAACACCGCAAGCAGCGAAGGGAAGTCTGAGGGAGGCTTGTCTATGGCGCCGAGCTCGACCTTGCTGTTGCGGTCCAGTATGTAGTCGAAAAGCCTCATTGCATGGCTCATTTCTTCTTCGTTATGTTCCCTCAGGAGCTTAGCGAAGCCGCTTAAATTGATGGTCTCGCAGTATGCGGACATCGAGAGGTAGAGGTGAGCCGAGTACATCTCGCTCTTTATCTGTTCGTTGATAATGTCCTGAATGTGTTGGCTGAGCATGGGTCAAGTCCTCCTAAATGGAAATTATTACCATATAGTATATCTTTTTAATTAAGCCGTGTCCAGCGCTTTTCCTTACCTTTCAGGAGTGGTCTACACCAGACACAACATTTTGAGTTCACGGTCGGGATTTGTCAAATCGTTTTGTAGATGTACGGGGCTTCTGTGCGCTAACTGTACATAATTAGTGTGGAATGTAAATGCTGGAGGTAGGTTGAGAATAAAGATAAGTGATTGATGCGCCTTTCCATCCCCCGCAAATTCCTATATAAATAATGGGAGGAGGAGCGCGCCATGCTTGAAGAATTCAAACATATTGCGATAGTGGTGATATTCCTTATCAGCGTGGGCAGTGGGTTTTACCCGCTCCTGAAGAGGGAGAAGGCGCGCGCCGGTGGCGGCTTCCCTCTGGGCGAGGCGTTTGGCGCAGGGGTGTTCCTAGCGCTCTCGCTCACTCTCATGCTCCCGGCGGCGGCCGGGCTTTATGCCAAGGCCTTTCACGGCGTCGATTACCCGCTGGCTTCAGCGGTGGTGATCCTGGCGTTTTTGACGCTGCTTTTTATCGAGCACTGGAGCGAAAGGCTGGACACGCATCGGGAAGCCGGTGCGGTAGAGGAGGGTGATTCTCCCGTCATCGCCATCATTATGACCGTGATGATCGCTATACCCTCGTTCCTGCTGGGCGTTGCGCTCGGCGTGGGGGAGAGCGCGGCGTCTGTATTGACGATATTCATTGCCGTCGTAGTCCATAAAGGCTCGGCCAGCTTCGCCATAGCGCTCAACCTCGTGCGCAGCAGGCTTGCCGACGCGCAGGCGTACGCTATATTTATAGCGTTTGCGCTCATGACTCCGCTGGGCATCCTGCTGGGCGAGGACATACACCAGTACCTCGCCGGAAGGGAGATGGTGGTGATCAAGGCCATAGTACTGTCCCTTGCTTCGGGCACGTTCCTGTTTATGAGCACGATGCACGGCCTGCGGAGAAGCCCGCTCATCGAGGGCTGCTCCCGGGCGGACGGGTTTGCGGCTATGCTCACCGGGGTTGTGCTCACGGCGCTTGTGCGCTACGTGCTCGGCGGTTAGGGGTGAGTTGATCGGCATGACGGCATCCGGTTCCAGACAATGAGCCTTGAGCTTGTCCGCCATATCCCGCTCTTAAAAGCGCTTGTATTCAAGCTGTGGCTCTGGGACGCGAGGAGCAAGCTCCGCCGCATCGAGCGGTACCTTCGCAAAAACGAGAAGATCATTGACATAGGCTCCGGCTCCGGGAGCGTGACGCTGCTTTTGAGGGAGAGTGGCTGCGACGTGACCCCGGTGGATGTGCGTAACTTGACCCTCACCGATGAGGCAGGCCCCCGGATTTACGATGGGGTGAGGCTCCCGTTCGATGATGGCGAGTTCGACGTCGCGCTCATGCTGACCGTCCTCCACCACGCACGCGACCCCGAAAGGGTACTGCTCGAAGCGAAGAGAGTAGCTCGTAGGATGGTTGTGATTGAGGATATTTATACTACTGCGCTTCAAAAGCACCTAACATATTTCGCCGACAGCCTGGTCAATCTGGAATTCTTAGAACATCCGCACAACAACAAAACGGACGGGGTGTGGAGGGAGCTTTTCAAACGGTTGGGATTAGAGCTTGTCGACGCACAGTATCAATCGTTTCTGGGTTGTTTCACACAGGCTGGGTACTTTCTTAAGTGGTGAGCACGGTGTTTTTACACTCGCTGTATAATTTAAGCTATAAACCCAAGAGTATTTAATTTGAGAATCATTTCATGATTACAATGAACGGAATAAAAGAAGGGGCAAAAAGGTTAAAAGACGTAGCATACAATACGCCTGTTGTTTACTCATATTCATTGAGCGAGCTTACGGGAATAAATGTGTACCTTAAACTCGAAAACCTTCAAAGAACCGGCTCGTTTAAGATTCGCGGGGCTTATAATAAGCTTTATAAATTGCGTGGAAAGACGAAAAACGTTATTGCAGCATCGGCCGGGAATCATGCGCAGGGGGTAGCCCTTGCCGCAAATCTCCTCGGTATGAGGGCGACTTTGGTCATGCCGGAATCGAGTCCAATAAATAAAATACTTGCCGTTAAACATTATGGGGCGGAAGTAATTCTTTCCGGAAATACGTTTAATGAGGCCTACATATTTGCAAAGCAGCTCGAAGAGGGTTCAGGATACTCTTTCATTCACGCCTTTGACGACCCGGACGTTATAGCGGGACAGGGCACCATCGGACTTGAAATTATGGATTCACTGAAGAATGTGGAAGTAGTTTTTGTGCCCGTTGGAGGCGGTGGTTTAATTTCGGGAATATCTGTTGCTCTTAAAGAGATTAATCCCAAAGTTAGGATAGTAGGCGTACAATCGAGCAGTGCGCCGTCCATGTTTCTTTCTATTAAGGAAGGACATATTGTGGAGGGCGGTTCGTTGCAGACGATAGCCGACGGAATTGCAATTAAAAAGGCTGGAGTGCTCACCTTTGAGGTTGTTAAAAAATATGTGGACGATATTTTTACGGTTGACGAAAACGAAATCGAAGACGCGCTTCTGCATTTAACCGAGAGGAAGAGAATCGTAGCAGAGGGCGCGGGCGCTGTGGGGCTTGCGGGGCTTTTTAAAAGAAAAAAGGAGTTTCGCGGGAAGAAAACCGTGATCGTAGTAAGCGGCGGGAATATAGATGTAAACATACTTGCAAGAATTATAGAGAGGGGACTGGTAAAGAGCGGAAGATTTATAAGGTTTATAGTGGAGCTGCCCGATGTTCCAGGCTCAATAGGGAAGCTCGCTTCTCTGCTTGGGACGGTAAGGGCAAATATTGTTCAGATTTTCCACGACAGGTTTTCAAGAGACATTCCGATCGATAAAGCAATCGTGGAAATAAGCCTGGAAACTAAAAGCTTCGAGCATCAGAAGGAAATCCATAAACTTCTAAGAAAAAACGGATACATTGTGAAAGAAAAAGGATAAAATTTTGTAGTATACTGCCCTCCACTAAAGACGAGTATGCGATAAATTTATGAACCCTTGTAAGTCGGGACTGTGTGCGGCGGAGCTCAAATCCCTCACATACCCCGTTATTGGCCTCGGTGTACTTCAGGTACAATTTTTTCGATGAGGGTTCTCGCCCTGGATGTAGGTACTAAGACCATAGGCGTGGCGGTGAGCGACGAGCTTCGCATCACCGCGAACGGCCTCGTCACGCTGAGGAGAAAAACGCTGGAGCGGGACATCGAGGAGCTCGCGAAGATAGTGGCCGAGTACAGACCGGGCGAGATAGTGGTCGGAGTGCCGTATGTGGGTGACGGCACTGTGGGAGGCAGGGGGAAGGAAATACTCAGGTTTTCCGAGCGGGTGGCCGCCGAGCTGGGCGTCAGCGTCGTGCACTGGGACGAGAGCTTCTCGACATTCGAGGCCGAGCGGGCGCTCATCGAGGCCGATGTGAGCAGGGAGAAGCGCAGAAAGGTGGTGGACAAGATGGCGGCGGTCGTGATTTTGAAGGAGTACCTTGAGAGCATCAGGGACAAGCCCGGCGGGGGAACTGAGGGGAAATGATGGGGTGTTGTCTGCGAGGTTGATGGGCGAATTATTGAGAGGGTGTATAAGGTGCCTTTTGCGAAAGTAAACGGTATAACGATGTACTACGAGGTTCACGGTAAGGGCGAGCCAGTGGTATTGATAGGCGGGCTGGGGAGTCAGACGCAGAGCTGGGCGACGCAGGTGCCGCTTTATTCTAGGCACTTCAAGGTGGTCGTGCTCGACAACCGGGGTGCGGGCAAAACGGACAAGCCCGACGAGCCGTACTCAATCGAGCAGATGGCCGACGATACTGCCGCTTTGATAGAGCACCTCGGTATCGAGTCGGCCCGTGTTGCGGGCAAGTCCATGGGCGGGATGATAGGGCAGTGGTTAGCCATAAAGCACCCGGAGAAGGTAAGCAAGCTTGTGCTGGGCTGTACCTGCGCCTCGAGGGACGAAGTAGGAGATGAGATCCTACGACTCGGCCGGGAGACCGCCGCCAAGCTCGGGTTCGGTTCTGTGTGGATGTGCGCGCTGTTCTGGGGCTACACAAGGGAGTACATCGAGCGGAACCTTTCGTCGATAAAGAACGCAATGTCGATGATCAGGGAAAGCCCCGAAGCCGTCGCCGGTTACTTGCGGCAGAACCGTGCCTGCCAGAGGCACGACACCTCGGAGCTTGTTGGAGGTATAAGCTGCCCCACGCTCATCATGCTCGGCGAGAGGGATCTGATAGTTGCTCCCCGGCGCTCAAGAGAGCTTTCCAGGCTGATTCCCGGCTCGCGCCTTGTTGAGTTCGAGGGGGTTGGACACGGGTTCTGGAGGGAGAAGCAGAGCGAAGTCGACGACATCGTCCTTGATTTTTTATTGGGTTAGTTAAGATTTCGTTTTTCTAAGATCTGATCGGGCCTTTTCCCTTCCATTATGGAGACTATTTCGTACCTGGTTTCGAGGTAGCTGATCACCTTTTCGGCCCTTTTATGCAGGCTTTTTTCCTCCAGAATGTCCTGCTTCTCGAATACGTTTGATATCTCGGAAGAGGCGATGAAATCAACGGCCTGTTCGAGGCCGAAGTCCCGCTGCAGTCTGATCCTCTTCGATTCGTACTCCTTGCCGAGCAGCTTGTTCCAGCTCGCTACCAGCTCGTCCAGTCTCTTGCTGTATTGCTTATCATTCCGGGTGTGCTCGTTGTCCATTATCTCCACTTTCGCCGACCTGTAGGGGTGCTCTTTTACAATATCCACTATTCTAACCCGCTTCAGACCGTAGAGGACGATGTTCATCCTGCCGTCCTTTGCCGGCTCGACGTTTATGATCCTTCCCATGCCCGCCACATCGAAGATCTCGGGGTTACCGGCGTAGTCCTTCTCCCAGCCCGGCTTGAGGAGCACCATGCCGATTATCTTTTCGTTGTCGATGACGTCGTTTACCATCTCCCTGTACCTAGGCTCGAATATGTGAAGAGGGAGGAGTGTGTGCGGGAAGAAAACCACCGTGGAGAGCGGAAACAGGGGTATTACCCCTGAAAAATCCTCCAGTGCGACAACCTCGTCAAGGGGTAATGAAATGGTTTCCATAACTAAATTATACTGCTCTGTTTCTAATTAATCCAAACAATTTTTTAGCTGCGGCTCCCGGAGTGGAAATTAGTGGGGGCATGTGAGGGATTACAGGGGCAGCGCCGGGCTTTCGTATATTTTGAGGAGGAAAATGAATCTTTTCCTTTAGCGATACATCTAATCATAGAAAATGGCAAATACACAAAGGAGGTAGTTCACATGAGCAGCGTGATAAAGCTTACGGACAAGACTTTCGATGACGTCTTAAAATCAGAGGGTCCGGTACTAGTAGACTTCTGGGCTGAATGGTGCGGGCCTTGTAAAGCCCTCGGACCGATAGTAGAGGAAATCGCGCGGGATTACGAGGGGAAGGTCAAGGTGGTGAAGCTCAACGTAGATGAAAATTCCAAGACAGCTGCAAGATTCGGCGTCAGGAGCATCCCGACTTTGATCATTTTCAACGGACAAACCGAAGTTGGTAAGATCGTGGGCGCCGTGCCCAAGGGACAGATTCAAGACGCACTTGAAAACGTGCTGAACTGAAATTGATCCTTCTAGGCATGGGGTAGGGGGAAGTTTTTGCCCTCTGGGGGTCGACTTAGTCCGCCCCCTCTTCCCCTCATAATTTCCTGAATACGACAATCGAACCGATGAAAGGTTTCACCTCCAGGGGTAGTTCATCGCGAGCATTAATGCATATACAGCAAAGTTGCTTGCCGCAGAGCCGCTGTTTGTACTATTCGTAGAATTCTAGTGAAAGGAGGTGATTAGCAGATGAGTATAGATAAAGGGCTTCTGATGCAGTGCCGGGGCTGCATGTGCACCATCCTGAGGAAGACCACGCGTGCCGTTACACAGGT
The DNA here is from genome assembly GCA_022564935.1 of Candidatus Dadabacteria bacterium. Classification (GTDB taxonomy): domain Bacteria; phylum Desulfobacterota_D; class UBA1144; order Nemesobacterales; family JADFKM01; genus JADFKM01. Next base: position 19,092 of record JADFKM010000026.1, on the reverse strand, counting down.
CTTCGACGAGGCGTTCCGCCCCACGGGCATCAAGGCCACTCAGTTCCCGGTGCTCGTCGCAACGGCGCTTGTCGGGCCCCGGTCCCCCTTACCCGTCTTGCGGAGGTTCTGGGCATGGACAACACCACGCTCACGAGGAATCTGAGGCTGTGGGGCTCGCCCATGCTGCTGATGAAGTTCGGAAAGTGCTTCCCGTCGTGATGCCCTGCCCTTGCAGCCTGCTGTTTTCGTGCCTGAAGCGCAGAGTTGGATATAAGGCGATTTTCGGCTATCCTACTTTGTCGATTCAAATCCGGGATACATACCGATGGCGAGGAAAGCGAAAGTAACGAGGAAGACCTCAGAGGTGAAAGTCAACGTCGATATCACTCTCGACGGCGCAGGGAGCTACGACATAGAGACCGGCATCCCGTTCTTCAACCACATGCTCGCTCAGTTCGCAAAGCACGGGCTCTTCGACCTGCGGATTCGCGCGCTCGGCGACCTGCAGGTGGACCACCACCACACCGTCGAGGACGTGGGTATCGCGCTCGGAGAGGCCGTCTCCAAGGCTCTCGGCGAAAAGAGCGGCATAACGCGCTTCGGCGACTGTCTCCTCCCCTTCGACGAGACCCTTGTGAACACAGCCGTCGACCTGAGCGGCAGGCCCTATTTCGTATTCAACGCGAAGGAGCTTTCAGGAAAGGTGGGGGACTTCGACGCGGAGCTTTGCGAGGAGTTCTTCAAGTCCTTCTCGAACACCCTGCAGTGCAACCTGCACATAGAGCTTAAGTACGGCGGCAACCTGCACCACATCATCGAGGCGATGTTCAAGTCCGTTGCGCGCGCTCTCGACGGAGCGATGGCCCTCAACCCGCGCTCGAACGACGTGCCGTCCACAAAGGGCAGGCTTTAAGTATGATAGTCATAGTAGATTACGGTATGGGGAATTTGCGGAGCGTCGAGAAAGCGTTTCATAAGCTGGGCTTCGACGCGACCGTGACCCGCGACCCTGAGTTGATTGCGTCGTCTCCCGCTGTTGTGCTTCCAGGTGTCGGCGCCTTTGGAAGGTGCATGGACAACCTCACAGAATACGGCCTTACAGGCCCCATAGTCGAGCATATCGAGAGCGGCAAACCATTCCTGGGAATATGCCTGGGGCTCCAGCTGCTCTTCGAGGAGAGCGAGGAGTCGCCCGGTGTGCGCGGCCTCGGCGTGTTGAGGGGCAAGGTGCTCAGGTTCCCGTCCGTACACCCCGGGAACGGCACACGCAAGCTCATAATCCCGCACATGGGCTGGAACCGTGTACGGTACGATATGCCCAGCCCAGCCCTGGACGGCGTCCCCGAGGGGAGCTGGTTCTATTTCGTCCATTCCTACTACCCCGCTCCTGCAGACGAAGACGTGGTCGCAGGGGTTACGGAGTACGGAGTGGAGTTCGCCTCAGCCGTGCAGAAGGGCAGCCTCTTCGCCTCGCAGTTCCACCCGGAAAAGAGCGGTGCCATAGGGCTCCGCATCCTCAAGAACTTTGGGGAGATGGTGGAAGGGATTAAAACATAGAGTTTTTCCACTTTTCCTTTTGTCATTTTTCTCCTCCACCCCGATAAATCCAGATCCGGAGGGTATATTGAATAGTGATAGGCTCAGTAGAGCCCTTCAAGCGCCTTTATGATTGGGGCAGCCGGGTCTTGGCGCCCCAGTGTGGCGGGCTGTTTTTCGTTCCCGGCGTCCCCGGAATACAGCGATTTATACACCCCGTAGGTTCTTAGCACACGCTTTACATATCTGCGAGTTTCGCGGAACGGGATTTCCTCGACGAACTCGTCTACGTCGAGGTTTCTGTGTTCGCTCCGCCATTTGTTCACGTTGTGCGGCCCTCCGTTGTATCCGGCCAGCGCGTAGGGAGCGGCGCCGTCGAAATCTTCGAGGAGGGAAGTGAAATACGAGATGCCGAGCCTGATATTCACTTCAGGCGAGTAGAGGAACGACGTCCTGTAGCGCTTTACCCTCTCCTTCCTGGCAACGGCCCTTCCCGTGGCGGGCATTATCTGCATGAGGCCGATGGCGCCCGACATCGATACGGCGTCGGGCTGGAAAAGGCTCTCCTCGCGTATGATGGAGTAGATGAGGTGCTCGTCGGCTCCGTACTGCTTTGCGTAGGACGACACGAGCTCCTTCATCCCCCTGGGGTAGGCCAGGCCGTTAGCGCCGCCCGAGCCGGAGCGGATTGCGAGCCTGATGGAGGTGTTGTAGTCGCGTGCGTGGGCGTAAAGGGCGCTTGCCTCGAGAAGCTCCCTCTTTGTTCTTGCTGAGCGCTCGATGCCCGTAAGCTCGGCGCGGGCGTCCTCGAATATGCCCAAATCTAAGAAGAACTGTATGCGCTTGCGCCTCACCGGCTCTATTTTGTCCAGCGCAGAGTTTTTGATTTCGGGCAGGGGGTTGGCTCTGTCGTTCTTTATGCCCGTCTTATCCTGCGCAAGGTGTGAGTAATAGGATGGTACGCTCCTTTCGGCTAGCCGTTTGTAAAGGAGCAGCGCTTTGGCGGCAAAACCCTGCTTCTCTACCGACCTCGCCCTCCAGTAGAGGCCTTCGTGTGTGGACAGCCTGGCAAACTTGGCTTCGGCCTCGCCGAACTTGCCCTCGCGGTATTTCATCCATCCTAGCTGCCAGTGCGCCTTGTCAGCCGTTTCGTGCTTGGGGTATTTCCGCAGCTGCCTGTCGTAGAGCTTTGCTGCCTGCTTGTAGTTCTCCTCAATCTGCTCAAGCCTTGCGGCCATGTAAAGGGCGTCGGCCGCCAGGCCGCTTTTGGGGTGTGTCTTGTGAATCGAGGCGAATATGCTTATCGCCTCGCTTTCCCTTCCGAGCCTCTGCTTGTTCTTCGCCTTCCACCACATGGCCTTGGGGGAGCTTAGCCCCTCGAGCAGCCTGTAAGAGTCCTGGTAGCGTCTCAGTCGGTACTTGCACTTGGCCATATTGATCTTAACGTATGAAGTTTGCTTCGACTTCCTGTAATTGTTGTACGCCGCCTTCCAGAGCCTTAGCTCGAACAGCTTGTCCGCCCTACCCCTGTAGTCCGAAGCCGTGATGCTCAGGCGAATACCGTGGCGCCTCTCGAGCCTGCGCGCCTTTTTTAAGGCGGTCTCGGCAAGCTCGGATTCGGGGTACTCAAGCCAAAGCTTTTTGTATACCGATACCGCCTCGCCTCCCCTTCCGAGGGCGGCGAGTGAGTCGCCTATCTTCTTTAGCGACAGCGCCTTTATCCACGGCCTTGTGTCCTTTGGCCCGAGTAGCCTGAAGGTGTAGACGGCGCGCTCATACTCCTCCAACTCGAAGTAGGTGAGACCGAGGTGCCTCAGGATGTTGTTCCTAAGCCCCTCGGAGGGTTGTGAGTTCAGCGCGGTGTAGAGGCGCTCCGCGGCTCCGGGCCATTTCCCCTGCTTCATTAGAGCAATCCCAGAGTAGTAGTTGACGTAGCCCGCAGCGTGGTAAAGCTCCTTTTCGAGTCCCAGGAGCATCTGGTAGGCTTCGGTCCAGTTTCTGCGCTTGAAGTGACAGTACCCTTTTTTGTACCTCTCTACAGGGTCGTTGGAGTAAGGGGTTTTCACAACCTCTTTGCAGTTAATCTTTTCGTTTCGAGCCTGATGCGCCCCGGCGAGCAGTGGCACGAGGAGTGAAACAGAGACCATAAAGATTGTAACGAAAGCTCTGCTTACTTGTGGCATTTAAAGTATTCTACTCTATGACGTGCTCCGTTTGGTGACGGATGCGGCGAGCCGAGCGGCCCGCTCCGCCACGCTGCAGAAGGTTCCACCCCGTTTACAATTATTATACACCGCTCTCATGGCTTTTTTGAAGGGGTTATGGCTTCAGAGAAGTAGTTTGTGGGTACGGTTGCTAAAATTGAAGAATTTCCTTTAAGAATTAGATTGCAACTCACTGATAACACCTCAAAATATTTAAAACGAAGTTGCTATATTAACCATTTGCGCGAAATAGTTCAATACCCGGAGGGAGATTTAAATTTTTTAAACTCCTTATGAATGTTGTCATTGCGGGGATTTTCCGACGGCCCGTTAATGTCTTCTGGGTTGTATAAAGCATTTGTGAACCGTGTGGTGAGCGATTATATTTAGATTTTCGGCGGGGTGAGATATGCTACTGAAAGCTCAGATTACGGCCTCGGCTCTGGTAATAGCCGCGATAATCGCAATGGCGGTACTGGCGCCCTGGATTGCGCCCCACCGCTTCGACGAGACCGATTTCGGGAACGCACTCAGACCGCCTTCCCTTAAGCACCCGATGGGAACTGACCAGCTGGGAAGAGACCTGCTCAGCCGCGTGATTTACGGCTCCAGGGTGTCGGTGGCAGTTGCCCTCGGCACGGCATGTCTCGCGCTTGTGATCGGCACAGTGTACGGTGCGTTTTCGGGATATTTCGGAGGCAGGGTGGACGAGGGTTTGATGAGGGTGGTGGACGTGTTTTACTCCCTTCCCGACCTGCTCCTCATAGTGCTGGTGTCTCTGGTCATCGGAAGGGGGACCGTGGGCATTGTGATCGCCCTCGGGCTAACCGCGTGGATGAGAGTGGCGAGGGTAGTGAGGGGGAGCGTGCTGCAGGTAAAGGGCGTTACCTATGTGGATGCGGCCAGAAGCCTCGGGGCCTCTCACACCCGCATATTCGCCCGCCACATACTACCCAACATCCTCAGCCCGCTGCTCGTGACCATTACCTTTTCTGTGCCCTACGCGATACTGGCCGAGTCCACTTTGAGCTTCCTGGGACTAGGGATAACGCCGCCTGAGGCCAGCTGGGGGACTCTCGCAAGCTCCGGGTGGCAGGGGATACGCACGTCTCCACACCTGCTGTTCTTCCCCAGCCTGGCCATATTCGTAACGGCTTTTTCATTCAACATTCTGGGGGAAGGATTGAGGGACTATTTAGACCCCCGGAGTGTGCAGCGGCTGTGATTTCAGGGGAGTCTGCGCCCGGTACAGGCCCTCAAGCGCAGTTATGCACGGCCTGGGGCTTGCCGGATGATGTGTTGCATAGGCTACTAGGTTCTCACCTCAATTCCCTGATGGCGCTCACGCTCGAAAACGTTGACACGAGGTAGGGCACCGCTACGGTAACTGCCATTTTAACTACGTTGACGGCGGTAACGGTTCCCTCGATGATGTTGTCTCCATGGTTGATGAAGATGAGGATCGCGCCGACAATTACGGCGTACTTAAGCCCTCTCAGTACAACGGATTTTTCACCAGCAATACTAAGCCATTGTTTCATATTAAGAGCTCTCCTTGTAGGGCAGCGTAGCTTTTGCTAAATCTCAACACACTGCGTCTGTGCGGTAAATTCAGCCTCTTCGATAAAGGTTAGATAAGTATAGGCCGCAAGAGCTGCGTTGTTCAAGTAGGGCGGGGATTAAGGACGAAATGACGTCGGGTCGGGGCAGGGTGCGCTGGACATATCGATCAAAAAAAACAGGGCCGGAAGCACAATCCCTCTTAGAGCATGCGTCCGGCCTGGACTTTGCTGAAAATGAGCTATCTGTTACTGTAGCTCGTCATTACTTTCGTTGTCTTTTGGTTCGGGAACTTCCACATCGTCGGGAACGTCATCGGGGTTAACTTCTTTAAATTCCCCGTTCTTGCAGCATTCACACTTGACCTTACCGTCAACAGTGCCGCACCCGCACGTGCCGTCTTTTACCGAGGTGTCTCTGCTGGTTTTGCAGTCCGCTCCCGCTATAGCGTCCATTGTTGGGAAAGCGCCGAAGCCGGCAGTCAGGATCAGCGCCGCTACGATTGTGAAAAACCACTTTCTCATAAATCTCCCTCCTCAATCATGAGTTGATTGTTTTTATTGAACAATCCCATTGTCAATTTGAATTTAGTCTTCTAAATACCTGTTCAGTTTGAATACGAACTATATATGTTATGTAAACACTCTCTGCCCGAGATAGGTTTCAATAGTAATTTTAATGCCAATTTAAGCTATAAGCAATTGAAATTTCAGTTTTCCCCGGCCGGTATACCGGCGTTGAAGTTCGGGAGCCCAATGGCGGCAGCCGTAATTATTCATGGCTGTTCAACGTTTAGGTGTTGATTTTGCCTCATCACGGCCTAGAGATGTAACGGTGTCTGCGTGTATTCGGGAAATGAGATTTTATTGTGAGTGCGTGCGAAAAAATCAATTGACTTACCCCGCCGTTTTCCGTAAAATTAAATTAAGGGGGGTGCAACGATGGAATTAATTTCTGCTCATTTAACTAAGCGCTGCAGCGGCGCGACCGTCCTTTTCTTTGCGCTGTTCGTTTTTTTTAGTGCCTCTATATTTCAGACTCCGTTTTTATACCCGGAGGCTGAGCTTGCAGGCACAACGGTAGCCAAAGCTCAGGACGCTACTGTCTTGAAGGAAGTTGAGCAATGGAGTGTCTTGGATTCAAATTCGAACACCGTAGGTGACTTCATCGGACTTAGGGGTGTAGGGGATTCGGCGCTCGTGGGCTTCGATGTGGATGGAATTCAGTTTGTTGTAGAAGTTGGGGACGAGGGCTTCATAGGAAACACTGGCGGAGTTTTTTTCCGCTCTACAAATTGTACCGGAACCCCGTTTATAATACACAAGAAAACCCTGTCGGCGCTTGTGGCGGTGTCTCCTCCCGGAAGCACTGTCTATATACAGGTGAATCCAGAACAGGAACCTCTTGACATGATCACCGGCTCTACTTTTAACTCGGAGGCTGGGGGGTGCGAGAGGCAGAGCATCGAGGGTCTTGAGCTGACCACGGCCGTTGCCGTCGTCGACCTGGCGAAGATTTTCAAGCCTCCGTTTACGCTCAAACTGATAAAAATATTGGTTGAAGAGTAAAGGGCTCCGGCTCGTGGCGCTGTAGTTTTCTCACTCCGGTAACCCATGGCTTTTAAGTGATTCGCTGTCTTTTTATGCCCTCACTTAGGTGAGTGTATATGGGTTGTATCTGTTGCCTTTGTTTGTTGCAAACAGAGCGGGTATAGCCCCCTCTCCGCAACAAAGCGCTCACCCCACATTCACACTGGGGCTGCCTGCTAAATAACTTCAGTTCTGATACAATAGTTCGTCTATGTGTGCATTTGATGTCGTTGTGGTTGTTGTTGCAGGCATCGCGGCCGGCTTTCTCAACGTCGTGGCCGGCGGGGGCTCGCTAATCTCCATTCCCGTCCTCATACTGCTGGGGCAGCCCTCGGTTGTGGCTAACGGCACCAACCGCATAGGGCTCATGGTTGAGGCGGCCGTAGGCATTGAGAGCTTCAGGAAGAGGGGTTTTTTCGACCCGAAGCTCGGCTTGCTGCTTTCTGTTCCCGCCGTTGCGGGAGCGATTATAGGAGCTCGGATAGCCCTTAAGATACCCGATGAGCTGTTCAATAAGATTTTGGCCGTCGTGATGATAGTCGCACTCGCTGCAATAATTAAAAACCCTGGCAAGAACCCGGCTCCCGTCCCCGCCCGTATGAGCGGCCTTAGGAGGGTTGTTACGGTTGTCGCTTTTTTTTTCGTGGGTTTGTACGGCGGGTTCATTCAGGCAGGCGTGGGGTTCATTATCATAGCCGTTCTGTCAACTATCACGAGGCTCTCGCTTGTTAACATAAATAGCGTCAAGCTATTTGTGGTAGGGGTTTATCTTGTTCCTTCATTGATCGTGTTCGTAGTTTCCGGGAACGTTAACTGGGTGCTGGGATTTGTTCTCGCCTTAGGTATGGCCATCGGGGCCTGGGGGGGCTCTCATTTTGCGGTCAAAAAAGGGGATAGGTGGATTAAGGGGGTGGTTATTGCCGCCGTTCTGGCTATGGCGGCCAAACTTTACGGTGTGTTTTAACCGGTAAGCGGGCAGGCGGTTCAAACATGAGTTGAATCTTAGTAACAAAAAGATTGATTCGGTAGTATAAATGTGTATAAAAAATAAATTTTGAGAAGATTTTGCATAAACGGTTAAGCATTTTCGGATATTCATTGGAGATCGACTTAATTCATAATATATAAATTGCACGAGTTACCCACTTTTTGCTTGTGTTTCGTTAGCTGTAATGACGACCTGCGATGTTGTTTTGAGTTGAACGGTTTTTTGCTTTCCTGATGAGGCTTGTCGCAGAAAAGAGAATAGGGAGGAATCGGTTTGGATATCGGTGAGAGAACTAAGGGTAAGATCATAGTTATGGACGATGAAGCTATGGTCAGGGATATTTTGTCTGAGATGCTCGATATTCTGGGCTACGAGGCCGAGTCCGCCGAAGAAGGTCAACGGGCAATAGATCTGTTTCTTAGGGCTAAGGATTCCGGCGAGCCGGTTCTTGCGTTAATTTTAGACCTTTCCGTCCCAGGCGGATTGGGCGGGATGGAAGCGACGAAAAAAATCCTGGAAATCGACCCGTCTGCTAAGGTGATAGTGTCGAGTGGACACACCGGTGCTTATGAAGTCAAGGACTACAGGGCCCATGGATTTGCGGGTGCTGTTATGAAACCTTACGATCTCGATGGTTTAAAACAGACCCTTGATGAGGTTATCGGAGATTAGAAGTGAAGCGGGAGTATCCGATTCAACTCCGAGCGTGATATGACCCCGTCTCTAGGTTTTCGCCTTCCGTTTTATTGCCATAGAGAAATCGGCCGCTTCGCCTTCCCTCGCCGCTTTATAGGGACTGTCTGAGCGCAAGCAGCAGCAACTTTACACCCACCCCAAACACACTCCTCTCCCTGCAGTAGCGATAACAAAAATGTGTGCGTTTACCTCCTCTGCGCTGGGTTGCTCAATACCGAGGGCAGGTGTATAATTCCGTACTGTGACGGACTTTGTTAGGAGCCGTCATATTGTTCTCCTTACATTAGCAGACTTTGAGTTTTTCGTAGCTGGAGGGGTGAGCGGAGCGCGGGATCTTCATAAAACCTAGTTTTATAAGGAGCTAATCATGAGAGTTATAATAGGCATTATTGTTGTTTTGGTTTTGGGATTGCTCGGGGCTACATACTGGTTTGGTATGGGGGTGGAAAAGAAGTATACGGTGATGATTGAAAGCGCAAACAATATCGGTCGTTTGGAGGTAAAACAGAAATCTTATGACCGCGGCTTTCTAAGCTCCGCTGCGGAAGTGGAGTATTCAGTTAAGTCCAGATCGGGCAAAGCCGGATTTCGCGTGATTTCTAAAGACGAGATCGTTCACGGCCCTATAGGACTTGCCAATATGATAAAGGGCAAATTCAGCTTCAATCTCAATCAGGCTCTGATCGAGAACACTCTCACCCTGACTGCCACTTCCGATGAGGGCTTCAACAAAATCCTTAAACAGCTGCCCCCCGTTAAATTGAACTCGGTGGTGGCGATGTCGGGAGATTTCGTCTCTACTCTGTCCTTGACCCCGTTCAAAAAAACGTTTAAGGAGAACGAAATAACCGTCGATTTTAAGGGAATAAAGGGGAAGTTTTCCTCCAACGCGCAGCTTACCAAGGGGAAGGGGGCCCTCAAGATGCCGCTTCTTGACATAAGCGGCGAAGATGCGAATTTGAATTTCACCAACCTTGCTTTCGATTACGATGTGGACAAGGGCAAGGACGGCCTAGGCCCTCCGCTTGGCAGTGCCTCGTTCTCGATGAGCAAATTTCATATACTTACAGATGACGGGAAGGACTTTAATCTCGATGATCTGATCTTCAAATCTCATGTCGTTGAAAAAAAGGGCAATATCGAGTTCAAGCTGGATGTGAAGCTAAATGAAATCAGTCTGGACGAAACGGTCTATGGACCCGGCTCGTTCGTCCTGGCTATAAGGAACATAGATTCTAAGACCTGGATAAAGATCAAGAAAGAGATGGATAAGCTGGACAAAAAGAAGATCTCGGATTATGAGCGCTCCAAGATGACAAACTCAACCATAATGAAAATGCTGCCCGATCTGCTGAAGAACTCCCCGGAGATCGAGCTGACCGAGCTTTCATTCAAGACCTCCGAAGGGGAAATGAGCGGGTGGGCGAAGATCTATCTGAGCGACAGCAGCCCCGAAACCCTTAAAAACCTGTTCCTCCTTATTGGAGCCATTAATGCGGAGCTGAAATTCTCCATGCCCGCCCTTGACCTTGAGAAAATCCTGGAAGACATGGAAAGGGACAAAATTTTAGAAAATTACGAGGCCGAAGGCAGGACCCCGCCGATGGAAGTCGAGCTCCAGATACTGGCCAAAGAGGCCGTGGCCGAGCGTATGCAGCAGTTTGTAGAGCAGGGGATGTTTAGGGTAAAAAACGACCACTATACTATAGAAGTCGCCTACAAAGGAGGGCAGCTTACCGTTAACGGTGAGGACAAGCCTATTCCGATGGTCGGGTTTTAAAGCGTCCCTGTAGCCTGCTGCCGCATCCAGTGAGCATGTGAGTTAGAATGCTCCATTGAGCTGATATTTGTCGGAGTGTACTACGGTGAGGCTCGTCCTATCGATACTGCTCGTAATTGTCCTTTTGGTACTTGGAGCGTACTACTGGTTGGGTCTTAAGACCGAGAAGCTCTATGAGGGCTTTGTAGAATTCAACGAATCTTCGGGTTATACGGTAAATAAGGAGTATAACAAGGGTCTATTCAGCTCCACGGCGACTCTGGAAGCCATGGTGGGGCCACCCAGCAAATCATATTACAAATTTGTTCAAACCGACAGGATCGAGCACGGCCCCTTCCCCATCTCAAACATACTGAAGGGTGAGTTCGATCTCAGCCCAGTTCAAGCCGTGATTAAGTCGCAGTGGCGCTTGGAGGCCGGGGAGATGTTCGGAGCGATGGGCGAGATGATAGGGCTTCTTGTCGATGTGCCGCCCGTTAGCTTAGACACAACGGTGAAGATTGGAGGTTACGGCTCCTCTACCATGTTGGCGAACAGGTGCGTATGGGGAAACGCCTCGGCGATCTGCGAAAGCTCATCTACGGAGCGCGGAGCCTCTACGAACAGCACGTCCGCGCCCGCCTCGACGTACGCCCTCCCCCTGCGGAGCGCCTCTTCCATCCCCAGAGGGGTCAGCGCATCGGTGCGCGCTATTATGACGAGCGCGCTTTCGTAACCCGCCTCTCTGGCGGCGTGAATATTTTCTATGTGCTCCTCGGCCGGGATTACGCGCTTTCACTCGAAGTAACCGCAGCGCTTGGGCCACACCTGGTCTTCGAGGATTACGCCTTCAAAACGAGTATAATAGGGGCTTGCTCTTGGCTGAAACTGTAAGGGCGGTTTACATCAATGCTGGGAGAATATCTGGAGGTGAGCAGTATTGGCGGTCATAGCTCTTGACGTCGTAGCTGCGCTCTTGGTGCTTGGACTGTTAGCTCTTGTGTCACACTTCGGCACGTCGTTCTACGGCCCGAAGCGCTCGGAGGGGTTTTGTATCGGCGGCGTGGCCGGGGCGATGGTCGTCTACGAGCCGGGTAGCCCCGAAGCCCCGATTTTGGTGTATCTCGATAAGGCAGGGGTCGGCGGGGACATTACAGATTGTAGTATACTCTTGGCCGCTGATTTCACCGGCTGAAGCTCAGACGGAAAGTTATGGATATATTTGACATTGCGGCGGTCGTAATCACAATAGCCGCCCTGTTCAGCTTCTTGAACTACCGCTACATAAAGCTCCCCACAGCCATTGGGGTGATGCTTATATCCCTCGTGCTTTCCCTCGTGCTCATAATCCTTGGCGCTGCTGGCATAAGTGCCGTGCGGGAGCAGGCCGAGGCCCTGGTGGGCGGCATAGACTTCAGCCGGGCCCTTATGCATGGGATGCTGAGCTTCCTGCTCTTCGCCGGCTCGCTGCACGTGAACGTAAACGACCTCCTCGAGAAGAAGTGGGAGATAGGCACATTCGCCACCCTGGGGGTTCTGCTCTCCACTCTCATCGTGGGCGGCGTCTCCTACGCCCTCTCCCTGTGGCTGGGCCTCGGCCTTCCCTTTATCTACTGCCTTCTCTTCGGCGCCCTCATATCCCCGACCGACCCGATTGCGGTGCTCTCCATACTGAAGCGCTACAACGCCCCCAAGAGCCTTGAGACCAAGATTACCGGCGAGTCCCTGTTTAACGACGGCATTGGCGTTGTGGTGTTCATCACCATCCTTGCCGTTGCGTTGAGCGGCGGCAATGAAGTCCATCCGGGTGAGGTCGGGCTTCTGTTCGCCGAGGAGATCTTCGGCGGGGCGGCACTCGGCCTGGCGCTCGGCTGGCTCACATATCTGATGATAAAGAGCGTTGACAACTACCAGGTGGAGGTTCTGCTCACCTTGGGGCTCGTGACCGGGGGATACGCGCTCGCCCTTTCTCTTCACGTCTCGGGCCCGATAGCAATAGTGTTCGCGGGCCTTTTGATAGGCAACCACGGGCGGCAGTTCGGGATGAGCGAAGAGACGCGCAAGAACCTCGACACCTTCTGGGAGCTTATCGACGAGGTGCTCAACGCCGTGCTGTTCGTGCTGATCGGGTTCGAGATACTGCTCGTCACGCTCTCAAGAACGTTTCTCGCCGCCGGGCTGCTCTCGATTCCCATAGTGCTTTTGGCCCGGTTCGCAGTTATTGGAATTCCAATATGGCTCTTTAAGTTCCTGAGGCGCACATTCAGCCCCAACGCCATTAAGATACTCACCTGGGGAGGCCTCAGGGGCGGCATCTCGGTGGCTCTTGCTCTTTCCCTTCCCACAGGGCCGGAGAGGGACGTAATACTCACGATGACCTACTCCGTCGTTGTGTTCTCAATCCTCGTGCAGGGCCTAACCGTGAAGTACTTAATCGCGGGCGCTGGGGAGTGAGCGGATGGGTGGGTCAAAGGGGTCAACCTTGTTAGTATGTCTTTACGCTTTCCGGGCCGGGTCGGCAGTCCTCGTACGGATGATTTAACCCTTAAACAGCCTGGGTGTTTTAAAACTCGTTAATGGTGTTAATATTAGGAGCTTGTATAGAAGAACACTAACTTCTTTTCAAAATATTCCTTGTAAGCACCCTTGAATCTTCATTTCTTTCAAGAACGAATAGTAATGCTTCCTGCTTACTCCATAGTACCTTTTGAGCTTGGTTTTTGCGAAACCCCAAAAGTTTTCGATGAATCCGGAAAACTCGTCGGATGGGGACGCAACTTCTTCTCGGAGCACGTCAAACGGTATGAGATTAAGGTAAAACATGACTAGAGAAACACAGCGCTAACAAGGGGCTGCACCGTAGAGGGGATTCCGATAACCTACTACGGTTACTATTACTCCCACGATAATGGCACCTATCAGGTCATCACGTTCACTACACAAGGACTCTTTAGAAGTTTCTATAACGATTTTACCGAGTTCTTAAACGGGTTCGAAGTGTATTGAGGAGTTTGCCGCCGCTCCACCGCACTTGAGTTCAGCTATTGGTAGTGACAGTAATAGGGTACGACACAGGGTGCACGGAGTGAGTTTATATTCCTGCGCGGCATATATATAAGTGGAGTTATATTTGAGGGCGAGGGCGCTACTTCGGCCTTGTCGAGGCGAGGGCGGCTTCCATCTCCGCCCTTTTTTCTTGCAGCGGCTGCAGCTGTCTATGGAGGGTTTTGATGTCCTGCTCCAGGTATGCTATGTCGCTCGGCCCGTATCCATCGTCCCTGTATTTTTCAAGCTTATCCTCTTTCTCTTCTATGATTTTTCGGATCGCCTTCTCGTTGGCTGCCAGCGCCCTTATTTGGTTTCTAGCGCTGAGAGCGTCATCTTCGGTCATGGTCGGCGGCCCGGTTGTCGGGTTTGCCGGAGCGGGGGCGGCTGCCGTAGGTTGAGCGCCTTCCTCAAGCCCCTCTTCAACTTCTTCATCAAACCTGTCCTCGACTACCACCCCTTCAATCCTGTCATTGAAGGATTCGAGCTGCTTTTCAGCGGGTATTGTGAAAAGCTGGTTTGTGTAGTGAATAATCCCCTGGTCATCGACCCACCAGAAAAGCTGTTCGGCGGCACCGGGGCAGGTTGAAAGCGTGAGGACAAGCGAAATAAACAAGACTGTGGCGAATGCCGTACTGAGAAGACCCTTCATTTAAACCTCGACGGAATAGATTATCTAAAAAAGTATACTTCATAATTCGCTATTTCATTATTTATGGGAAATTATCGAATGAATGTTTCGTCTAATCAATGGTAATGATTCGGATGAGATATTATGCCAATTGATGGACCCGGTAAACATTTCATCCAAATTCCTTCTTCATATGACGGGTTTACGGAGAGCCGGGTGATTACCTCCGTAGCCGTTGTTATGATATAATTTTGATGCGCTGTGAGGAATGGAATTGATTTCGGGGGAATACCTCTTCTAGATGCGCTGATTCACCGTGTAGCACCTCTGCAATTCCTACTGGGAAGTTTTTCTCCCTTACCCGGCAAGTTTAGATATGACTGACCGCCCCCTGCATCCAAGCCAAACTGCCCAGGCTCTTCGCAGTTTCTGGTGGTGGACGGCTCTTATAGTGCTAGTGACTCTCATGCTGTTTATGCTGCTGGCCGCTGCAGGCATGGTCTATCAGCGTGTCTTAACCGCCAGAGACGCCTTAAGATTCCCCCCACCGGGCCGTCTGTATAAAGTAGGGTTGATATATCTCCACATGAGCTGCATTGGAGAGGGGGAGCCGACCATTATTATGGACTCCGGCATCGGCTCCTGGTCGATATTTTTGACCAATCTGCAAACAGAGCTTTCCAAGACCAACAGGGTATGTGTGTACGACAGGCCTGGATACGGCTGGAGCGAGCCCGACCCCGGTGCGGGCATGGGAATAAATACGGTCGAGAACCTGCATATGCTTCTAAGAAAGGCGGGGATAAAAGAGCCCGTATTGCTCGTTGGGCATTCGGTTGCCGGATTGACCATGAAGATATATGCGAAGAACTACCCTCTCGATGTGCTCGGCCTGGTGTTGATAGACACGCCCCACGAGGATTTTATTCCGGTGCTCGAACAAGTCCTCTCTTACAACATCGACGACCTATACCCAATGATAATATTCGGCTCGCGTCTCGGCCTTCTCAGAACCATTTTCAGAAACTATCACGGCCTGACGGAAAACGTCATTAAAAGTGACGAGCCCCTGTACACCGCACAGATGTCGATACCTTCATATTACGAAACGGTGCTGAGCGAGAAATCCCATCTCCTTGAAGTTGCCGACCTCTCAAGAAAGGCGGGCGGCCTTGGAAACCTCCCCTTCGTTACGATATCCGCCAGGAAGCTGTATGTATCCGACGAGGTGCTCCCGCCTGAGCTCAATCTCCAGGAGGTGAACTCACGGTGGATGAGACTGCAGAGCGAAATTCCCGGCATATCGAAAAAAGGCGTGGGCCTCGTTTCCACCCGCGCAAGTAACAACGTGCTTTTAAACGACCCCGCCCTTGCAGCCTCGGGAGTAAGGCTTGCGGTCTCCCTAGCTACGGGCAAAGGCGATAAAGCCCCCGAGCCGCGGCCGTAATACCCGGCCCCCCTCCCTGAGCGCCTCTCCTTGAGTTTCCGGCATCGCCGCCCCGTTGCGCTGTTCATATAGACACGCAGTTGCCCTTTATTAGAAACCAGAATTTTAAAGACAATTCCGGCGCACAGCCTGTTTTGTATTGACATATTGTATTAATATTTGCTATGAATATTATAGTAGGGCAAGGATTCTAGCGGTGAGGCTAAAGGGGATGGGACTTTCTAAATTCAGGCGCTTTGTTTCGAAATCGAGCCTAAGGTTTAAGCTCCTTATCTTATCTTTGTCGTTCGTATCATGCGCCGCGGGTCTTCTAGCCTTACTCAGTCCCAAGCTGCTTCCCCTTGCGGCAATCCTGGTCGTTCCCGGCGGCGGTCTCGGCCTCACTTCTTTCGAGTTTGCGGGCAGAACCGTTATCGAGCAACGGAAGTATGACCCCACTCAGGTTCCTAATTGGAGATGACACCGGACTCTCGTTTCCAGTTGGTCTTTTCGTCGCCGATTTCGGGGCTGAGTAGCCCGCGGCGCTGTCTGCGCGCCTTTGTGGGCGTGTAAGGATAGAGGTGGCGATGCAGGTCATTGGCATGTGTAGTGAGTCCGTCCCCCGAAAATTCCTCCGACAACGAAGGTCGCCCGCCGTATGGGAGCGCAAAGCCCTTAGGAATCCCATGCCGCTTTTCATAACCGTTATTAGGGCTTGATTTAGCGGGGAGGCTTTTAACTGAAGCGCTTGTGGCTTAAACTTAATATTAGACCTCTTATATATTTTCGATGTAAGACACACCGACGGTACAAAGAGATGAGACGCCTTAATTCCAGAGTGGCCCTAATTTGCCTTTTGATTCCCCTGTTTTTCGTCCTTTTGCCCTCGGGCGGGCAAGAGGCTCAGGGTAAGATAAAAGAAAAACGTATTGCGCGCCTGGCCAAAGATGCTGCAAAGCTTTTCGATAAGAAAGACTACTCTGCTGCGCTCGACGAGCTCGTAGAGACGTCGCAGGCTGCGACCGGGGAGGACAGGGCGGAGATCGCAGCTATAATTGCCAACGGCGGACGCCTGCTCTACAGCAAAAGACGCCTCGAGGACTCCCTCGCTTATTTTTCTTCAGCCCTTGATATAAACGAAGCCCTAGGCAATAAGGAAGGCCTCGCCCAAAGCCTTAGCTTCCTAGCCATCATCTCCACCGACCGCGGCGAGTACCCCGAAGGCATAGAGCTGTTCAATAAAGCCCTTGTTATACAACAAGAGATAGGCGACATGGCCGGGGAGGCCCGAAACCTCAGCAACGTCGCAGTTTTCACCAGCTACATGGGGGACTATAACGGGGCGATAGGCATTCTTGAACGCGCCCTTGATATAAGTGAAAAAATAGACAGCGACCAGGAGAGGGGGCGAGCATTCCTTAACCTCGGCGTCATCAACTTCCGCCTCAGGAACTATAGGAAATCCCTGGATTATCTGAGCTCCGCCATCTCTGCGGCGGATTCTGCCGGAGACAAGGCGCTTAAGGCCGAGGCGCTTGCCGCAACCGGGGTCGTATACAGACATCAGGGCAGCTTCGAAGAAGCGCTCAAGCGGTACAAAGAGGCGCTTAAACTCAGCAAAAAGCTCAAGCTGAAGGACAGGACCGCTGTGAACCTGAGCGTGATAGGGGAGCTTTACAAAGAGCTCGGCAGTTACGAATTGGCAGCCAAGCACATGGAGCGCTCACTTGAGATGAGCAGGAAGAACAAAGACCGCGTAATGGAAGCGGTTAACCTGAACTACCTGGGGGAGGTCAAATACGCTGAGGGCAAATACTCAGATGCCCTGGCCCTTTATAACTCCGCCCTGGCCGTTTTCAATGAGCTTGGCTTTAAGGACAGGATAGCCCGGGAATACAACAACATCGGCTATTTGGAGGGGGAGCTTGAGGATTGGGACTCTTCTTACGCGAGCTTCGACAAAGCCATCTCTATTTACAGGGAGCTTGGCGACAGGGAGTGGGTTCGGGTGGCTCTGTATGGAAAGGGCAAGTACCTGGAGCGAAGGGGCAATCTCGCTGAGGCCGAGAAGAACTACAAAGAAGCGGTGGATGTGTTCGAGTCCATACGCAGGGACATAGCCGGGGAGCAGGAGGCCCTTAGCCTGTTTAGTGAAGTGAACTCGAAGCTCTACGAAAGGCTCGTGTCTCTGCTTGTAAAGACGGGGAAGAAAGAGCAGGCCCTCCACTACATTGAAAGGAGCAGATCCAAGAGACTGAGGGAGAGCCTTCTGAACAGCGGGCTGGATTCATTCGACGAGAAGACCAGGGGTCTCATAAGGCAGTACGATGAGCTCTCTGCCTCAGAGACGTCGATGAGCTACGAGCTTGCCAAGGAAAGGGCTAAATTCCTTCCCGACCCCGAAAAGATCGCAAATCTTACAAAACACCTGGCCAGAACCCGGGAGGAGTTTAACAGGGTGACCTTTAAGCTCATGACCGAGAACCCCCGAGCCTACAATCTCCTAGCCGTGTCACCGCAGACGTTCTCCACTCTTATCCAAAGCGGCGCCATCCCTCGCGGTTTTGCGATTGTCGAATACTTCGTCACCGACGCAGAGACATACGTGTTCGTGGCCAAACGAAACGGCCTGTCTATTAAGAGCGTCTCCATCCCTAAGGCCGACCTTGAGCAGATGGTCTCAGATTTCAGAAAAATAATACGGAAGAGCCGTTACGCCGCCACAAACAACTGGCGCGGGGCGGGTGAGGGCGGATCCAAGGAAGATTTCTCCTCTTACGTGCTCCCGCTGAAAACGTTATCGATGCGTTTGTACGGATACCTGGTAGGTCCCATTTTAGATGACATTTCTGATGTCGACACAGTTGGCATTGTCCCGTTTTCCGTTCTCCACTACCTGCCGTTTCAGGCGCTTGCCCGCGAGATGCCCGGTGGAGGACTCCAGTTCTTCCTGGAGCAGAAAAACATCGTTTACATGACAAACACGAACTACCTCAACGTCGTGCTAGGCCGCTCCTCAAGCACCGGGGCAAATAAGATAGTCGCCTTCGGCAACCCGGCTCTCAACGACCCGAAGCTCGATATCCCGCACTCCAAAAAGGAGGTGCTCACCATAAAGGACGTCTTTCCCGACACGCGCGTGTTTGTTGAGAGCGATGCGACCAAGGCCAACTTTATAAAAACATGGGGGAATAACCAGATAACGCACCTCGCGGCCCACGGTATTTTCTCCGAGGAGGGGCCGCAGATACTGCTGGCCCCGCACGATGTGGGCAGTCTCAGCACTTTCGACATTACGGGACTACCTCTGATCGACGACAAAAAGCTGGTGGTGCTGTCGGCGTGCGAGACCGCCCTGGAGCATTCCAGCGGTCAGACCGCCGAGACACAGCTCGCAAGCCTGGCGCTAGCCTTTACGTGGGTGGGCGCTCAGTCCGTTGTGGCCACGTTGTGGGAGATACATGATGAGGCTACCTCCACTCTTATGGAGGAGTTTTACAAGGGAATCAAGGGGGGAGAACCTATATATGAGGCTTTCCGCAAAGCTCAGATTGCGTTGATTAAGCGCGATGACCGTTACGGCCAGCCCTTTTTCTGGGCTCCTTTCGTTTATTTCGGGAGCTGGATGTGACCTGTGGCGGCTCCCTCTCCTGCGGTAATGGATTGAAAACCCCTC
>JADFKM010000025.1 GCA_022564935.1 Candidatus Dadabacteria bacterium | reverse complement strand
GATCATCTGCCGCAAGCTGCCTGTGTGTGGTGGAGGCCGGGTGTATTACGAGCGTTTTAGCATCCCCCACGTTTGCCAGATGACTGAGCAGCTCAAGACTCTCGATGAATTTCGAGCCCGCCTCCATCCCTCCTTTAATGCCGAAGGTGAAAATAGAGCCCGGCCCCTTCGGCAGGTATTTCTTTGCCAGCTCGTAGTATTTGCTTCCAGGCAGCCCAGGATAGTTAACCCAGGTAATGAGGGGGTGGTCATTCAGGTATTCAGCTACCGCCATGGCGTTGCTGACATGCCTCTCCATCCGAAGGTTAAGCGTTTCGAGCCCCTGGAGGAACAGGAACGTGTTGAAGGGACTGGCAGCGGGCCCGAGGCTCCTCAGGCACTCTACCCTGACCTTCATCGTGTATGCAAAATCTCCGAACGTCTCGTAAAACCTGAGCCCGTGATAGCTCTTCGACGGCTCCGTCATCGTAGGATAGCTGCCGTTGTCCCACGGGAACTTGCCGGATTCAATAACAACGCCCCCTATGGAAGTGCCGTGCCCGCCTATAAACTTAGTCGCAGACTCAACGAGTACGTCCGCACCGAACTCCATGGGTCTGCAAAGATACGGGGTGGCGAATGTGTTGTCCACCATAAACACCAGGCCCGCTTCATGGGCTATTTCAGCCACGGCTTCAAGGTCTAGAATGTTCGCCGAGGGGTTGCCGATAGTTTCCCCAAACAGCAGCTTTGTTTTGAGGGTTATTGCCTTGCGATAATTCTCAGGATCGTCGGGGTCGACGAAAGTGGTGTGTATACCCATTTTCCTGAACATGACGTCGAACTGTGTGTACGTGCCACCGTACAGGTTGCTTGAGGAAACGATCTCATCGCCCTCCTGCAGGATCGCGAGTATGGCGCACATCTGAGCAGATATCCCCGAGGCCGTGGCCACAGCCCCGCGGCCGCCCTCGAGCGCGGCCATTCTCTCTTCAAACACTGCGTTCGTGGGGTTCATTATCCTGGTATAGATGTTCCCGAAGGTCTGGAGGTTAAACAGGCTTGCGGCATGGTCCGTATCGTAGAAAACGTAGGACACCGTCTGGTATATGGGTGTTGCGCGCGCCCCGGTATAAGAATCGGGGAACTGCCCGGCGTGCAAGCATAGCGTCTCGAAGCCGAACTGCCTCTCAGGCAGTTGACCCTCTCCTGATCCTGTCACCTCACATTTTGGTTTCATACAAGCCTCTCCCTCCTGGATGATATTACCCCTCTGTAAACACCAATAGTAGCAAGCTCTTTGGAAAGGAGCCGTGCGTGCTCTATTTTCATGCAGTGGTTCATCACGACTTCAAGCCCGGCTTCCCCGGCCACCTTCGCAGCCTCTTTGTTGATTATCCCTAGCTGCATCCACACCACTTTTGCTCCTATCTTTATAGCGTCCTCAACAATAGAAGGCACGTCTTCGGGCTTTCTGAAAATATTCACCACATCCACAGGCTCAGGTATGTCGAGCAGAGAAGGGTAGCACTTCTCACCCAGGATCTCCTCGTATGACGGGTTTACGGGAATTATCCTATACCCGTGATCCTGAAGGTACTTTGCAGCAAAGTAGCTTGGGCGGTTCCATACCGCCGAAAGCCCGACCACAGCTATGGTGCGCGTCCTGTTCAATATCCGCCTCAGCTTTTCCTTTGAATCCATTTCACTCAAACCTCCGGGAAGGAGTAAGGACTTATTATAAAGTTATAGATTGGCGTACTCAAATAGATGTATGTATATCGAAAGTAAATACATGAAACCCAGAGCAACATCACTATCAACGATATGGGAATCCGTTATCATTTGGTTACACTATCGTTGTGCAGGAAGAATTCCAAATGAAACCCGGTTACCGGCGCCCGGAGTTCAGCCATATCATCGACATAATCGAGGAGCAAAGCAAGGTGCTTGATCTCGGCTGCGGAGACGGCACCCTGCTTGAGCTATTGGTCAAGGAGAAGAACGTAAAGGCCCGGGGGATTGAGATTAAAGAAGAGCTTGTTACAGAGTGCGTCGGGAAACACCTGACCGTATACCACGGGGATATAGAAGAGGCTATCGCCAACTATCCCGACACCTCATTCGACTACGTCATACTCAACAAGACGCTCCAGGTTACAAAAAGACCTCGCAATATCCTGGCTGAGATGCTCAGGGTGGGAAAACAGGCGATTGTGAGCTTCCCTAACTTCGCTTACTTTCAAATCAGGAAGCAGATCCTATTATACGGCCGCATGCCCAAGAGCAACGCCCTTCCTTTCGAATGGTACGAAACCCCTAATATCCACCTGACGACCGTTCTTGATTTTAAGAGGCTCTGCAGGGCGGAGGGGCTAAAAACCATAAGAGAGGTTTATATCGCCGCGAGCGACCCCATTCCGAGCGTACTGGTGAATATGTTCCCGAACCTGCTTGCCGAGGTCGCCGTATTCGTGCTGCGCAAATAGCTCGATAACCAGCATCCTGAGACCGAGCAATCCCATTTAGAATGAATTAGTTTTTGGGAGTAAAGGTCAATCACCTCCCATCTATTTTGTGCAAATCTCCCCTACTAAAAAAGAAAAGGAAAGATCGTAGTTTTGGATCAAACACAAGTGATTCTCTTCGACCTGGTGTTTTTGATAATGTAAACCTACAATATTTTTTTTCTTCACCCGGTTCCAAGACTGTGCAGCCATCGATAATGAGAGCCGAGAGCCGAGGTGAAATTCCTATGGGCGAAGTAGCGGACATCGTATTCTCTACAAGTATTTTCGACGATTTTTGAAATGGCAGGATAATGGATGTGAGAAATAGTGGGGTATAAATGATGCTCGACCTGGAAATTAAGCCCTCCTACATACCAGTTCAATAAACGACTCTGCCGTGCAAAATCCGCAGTGGTTTCAATTTGGTGCACGACCCAGGAGGTCTTCATCGGTTCGGCGTTTGTTGAGGAAGAGGGAAATTCCGTTTCTTCGATACAATGTGCCAGCTGAAATACGACCGACATCACAACTCCCTGCATAAAGGTGACAAAGATATAGAAAAAGAGCACCGTAGTTATAGGATACAGCAGGAATGGTATTACAAATGCGAAGGTAACAAAGTTGAGCTTCCCAATTACAAATACCAACAGGTCGGAACCCCTTGGGGGTGAAGCTTCATGGCTCCCGATTCGCCTTGTTATCAAGAGTTGAAAGTCGTCTACTAACTGCCATTTTATCACGATCAATCCATAAAAAAACCACATATAAATATGTTGGTATTTGTGGAAAGCGAACCTCTTCTGAAAGGGACTAAAGCGCGCAACGAACCCTACATTTATGTCGTCGTCATATCCGGTAATATTTGGATATGTATGGTGTAGATAGTTATGTTTAAACCGCCAAAAGTGTGAGCTGGCGCCTATTAAATCCAGGCTCGCCGCCATCAGGTTATTAAGGAGCGAATGCTTGGAAAATGATTGATGTGCCCCGTCATGCACCATGTTAAATCCGATCGCATTTAAAGATAAGCTCAAGGACAACGCGCAGAGGATTTTTCCAAAGAGCGGTATCGGGTAAAAAACCAGCAGTCCATATGAGGTGAGTGTCCAAGTAAAGATCAGGATGGCTTTTAGGTACATCAGAGCACTGTCATGTTTGGATTTATCATCAACAAGGAAATATTTGTTGACTCTTCTTTTTAGCTCGCTCTCAAAATCATTGCCGGGTAAAAAACGAAGCTTTTGGAATGTTTGACCTGCAGGGGAAAGGTTAGAGATGGGTGTAGAACCGTGTGTCATTTGAATTATTACTGTGAGAGTATCCCCCTGCAACTCCTTTCAGATCCGCGGAATCAGTCCGAGTAATAACTAACCGGTTAAACGGATAATTACAAATTTTGTGTGATCAGATGTTGCGTAACAAATCTTGGAACATCAATTAAATATAATGCAAAAATCCATAGAGATGGCAGCCCCATGCATAAAAGCCGATAAATGACAAGACTCCTGAGGATAAATACCGTGAATTAATCCCTATTATTCACATCTTTGAGGAAGTGAAGGCGGGATTCCATCAATAGAAGAATCCAAATGGGGATGAACTCAACCCATACCACCAGATTATCGAAGTAGAACATCCAGCCCCTGGGCTCCAGGAAATAACGCATATAATAGAGGGGAAGAAGCATTGTGAGGACAAGAAGTGAAGTGCGGGGACTCACGGCGAGCAGAGGGACAAGCCAGGTGTAGTACCAGGGGAACTGTGTCGGACTGAGGAGAAACATCGCACCCACAATTAATACAGACCTGTCGAATAACTGTTTCATGTCAACAAGTGGCTTGAGTGACAGAAGCCCTATCCACAGCGCAACCAATACAACTACCAAAACCCGCGCCACGGACTGGCCGTGTCCTGGGTGTATGCCCATCGTCTCAAGCGCAAACTCCCCTGCCCACAACAAAATCTTGAAAGCCCCTGCGTTGTTCTGCCACTTCTCATAATAGACGGCTAACCCCGCGTTGCCGCCGAGACCCGCCGCAAAGACAGGGGCAAAGATCAAAGCGCCTGCTGCCGTAAACAGCGCAATGCCTCCGAGCAGCCTTTTTGTATTTGACGCCTCCCTACGTAAAACGAGCGGAACGAGAGCTATGGGCCACAGTTTCGTCCCTGCGGCCAAAGCGAACACAAGGACAGAAGCGAAGAACCTGTTTTTTCCGGCCAGATACAACCCTCCCAGAACGAAGGGAAAAGCCACGATGTCCATGTGCAGGGAGTTGTATATCTCCTTAACCAGAAGGGGGTTCAACCAATAAATGGCCAGTAGCAAGGGGCTGAGGCGCAGCTCCCTCATAATAGCGAAAAGCAGCACCAGGGTCGCAATATCGAATAGGAGATATACAAGCCTCAAGGCGTCTGTATTCCACGGGGAAATGAAATAGGCGATGGCGAACACGGCCTGTGTAACAGGCGGGTATATGGTTCGGTATTGAGGGTGGTTAATCCTGCCCGCTACTTCGCCGGATTCTTCAGCCAGCGCGAGGAGCCCGGAGGGAATCTCCTTTGAATTTTCAGCCCTATCCAAAACATCTTTCGGTGAATAAGCGTACGGGTTGTATCCGTTTGCCGTGACGGCTCCGTCCCACATGTACCTGTAAAGGTCGTCCTCAAGAATTGGAGGGGGTAAAAACATGAGAATTCTCATCGCCGCCCCCACAGCTACTATCCATACTACGTAACGCAGTCTGTACTCAGCTCTCTGTACAAACCGGGAAATCAGCAGGTATGCCGCCCCGGCAAAGCCCAAGGCAAGCACGAATAATAAAACCGGCTTTTCCGCCAGCGGAACGTTGTATCCGAACTGCTCCCCAAACAACGTAACGACACAAAAAGACACAGTTAATAAAAGGCCGCAGAAAAACCACGGCCAACGGTTGCTGCTGATTAAGTTGCTCACCGGCAGGTACTGATATGGGTTATTAAACTCAAATAATCTACCTTACCAATGCGTTACAAACTAACAAAATCAAGCATTCTTTGAATTTTAGAGCCCCTGTGATAACATTATTTTTTACCTTATAAGGAAAAGGCCGATTTTATGGGCAAAGTCAACACATTAGAGCAAGCCGGCGCGCTGGTAAATGACAGGGACAGACTGGCAATGGGAGGACTGTTGCTGCAGCGGATTCCCGGGGCGTTCACTAGAGAGCTCGCACGCCAGGGTAAAAGGGGACTCAAGGTGATGAAAACGGCGGCCAACTACGACTTCGACCTGCTTTGCCTGGCGGGATGTGTGGATGAGATTGCGGCGGGCTTCGTGAGCTTCGAGGCGGAGTTCGGTTTCGCCCCCAACTTCCGCCGCTCTGTGCAGGAAGGAAGGGTGAAGTTTGACGAGAACTCATGCTACACGGTCATAGCGGCACTCAGGGCAGCGGCATACGGCGTTCCCTTCATGCCAATAGCAAACCTTGGAGAGAGCTACCTCGCCAGCAAGTTCAAAACGGTAAACAACCCCTACGGTAACGGCGACGGCGATGTTCTGACCGTTCCCGCAATCTATCCCGATTGGGCAGTGCTCCACGTGCAGAAGTCCGATGAGGATGGAAACGCAATAATATACGGCCCGGTGTTTGAAGACTTGATAATGGCCAGAGCGGCGAAGAAAATCATTCTCACAACAGAGAAGATTGTGCCATTAACAGAAATACAGGAGGATATCGACCTCGCCGCTATCCCTGGATTCAAAGTCGAGGCCGTGGTGGAAATCCCAAACGGGGCTTTTCCGGGAGCCTGCCAGCCCAATTACGACTACTCACCCGAAAGTGTCGAGGAATACCTGACGATAAAAGATAACGGGGCGCTTGCCGAGTACCTTGAGAAAAACAACCCATAAAAACCCGCAAGTCGATAAGGGGTTTTCTAAACACTCATTCGAGAGCTAGAGGAAATATAATTGAGCGAAGAGCTAAATTACTCCAAGGCCGATATTATGGTCGTTACGATGGCCAGACTGCTTAAGGATGCGGAGAATGCATTCATGGGCGTTGCCTCCAACCTGCCCTTTTTTGCCATCTGGCTTGCTAAAGAGCTCTACAACCCGAACCTCGTCTGGCTTAACATCCCCGGTAGGGTAAACCCCTCTCCCAGCTACGCTCCAAAGTCTACCGTGCACGCGCAACTCTCCCATAAAGGGACCGCCTCCGTAACGCTTGCCGAGATCTTCGATATGTCGGCCCGGGGGGAGCTTGACGTGGCGTTCCTCTCAGGCATACAGATAGACTTTCAGGGCTACTTTAACCTCAGCCATATCTCGGACGGAACGAGGATCATGGTCCAGTTCCCGGGAGGCGCCGGAAGCGCGCTGATTTGCGCCAACTCCAGGCGTGTAATCCTCTGGCGCACAAGGCACGACAAACGAACCTTCAACGAGAAGTGCCAGGTTGTTACCGCAAGCGGCAATGTTTACAAGGTAGTTACCTCAGATGTGGTGTTTAAAAAAGATGGGCCAACACTACAGCTTGAGAGCATCCACCCCCATACAACTTTTGAAGAAGTGGTAGAAAACACCGGATTCCCCATCTCACCGGCGCCCTTCACGCCGGAGCCGACCAACGAAGAGCTCGGCCTGTTAAGGGAGTTTGACCCTGAGAACGTGAGGGAGATTGAGTTTTTAGGTTAACGAAGCCCGATACCGCAGCCACAAATTTTACAGAAGCTTTGCCAATATAACGCTCAGGACGGCAAAAGCAACAAATATCCCCATCATGATGAACGGCGGTTTGTTGCTTGAGCCCTTTTCCATGTAGGGAATCCTGTCGAGACCGGTGGGCTTTGGTTCTTCGCCAACCGCTGCTGCTCTATTGTCTCCTCTGCAGCCTCTTCAGTTTTTTGCTCTTCTGCTGATTCTTCAGCGCTTTTCTCTTCAGTCATTACACTTGCCTCGTCTTTCAATCCCGATGCTAATCATTGACATCGGCCTGCTCCTGAACACTTGGGCCAAACGTGTACTCCTGTAATATATCGAGCTGCTCCCTCAGCATTTTCACAAGCCTCCGGTGCAGGTCATACCAAGTGAGCATGCCGTAATATTTCCGGTCGTCATCGAGCACAATAAGGTGAGTAATGTGGTGCTCTTCCATCATGTTCAAGCACTCCATAAATAAGGAATCCAGGTCAACGGTGCGCAGGTTGGTGGTCATGATATCAGATACCTTTACCTGACTCGGCACTCTGCCCTTGGCCACAACCTTTCGAGCAAAGTCGTTGTTGCCGACCACTCCTACAAGCTCTCCCTCTTTTAAGACGCCGAGCGTCCTAATTTTGTGCTTCATTATGTTGAGGGCCGCTACATCGGCGGTATCGTCGGCATCCACAGACCAGATCTCATCCCTTACGCCCACAATGTCCCTGACCTTAGTATTTTCCAATAAGCTTTCAATCATAATCCACCCCTTTTTTGGAGTATGTGTCCGCCTGCCGGTTTACAACCCTATAGTTAAATAATATAATAAATCACTCCAAAATTGAACTGTTTTTTTAAAACTGCCTAATACCGGGGCACAAAACGCTGCTTTAAACACAGAAGCAAAGGCAGTTTCGTAAACATGTAATTTATGCCCGTGAATCGGTATTGGAAACGAATTCGGGGTTGCACAAGTTAAAACAGATGTTTATCCATACAAAGTCTAAAAACGATGTCTAATTGCCAAAACTGGTGCAATTAAATTTAGTTGTGTTTCAAGTGAATTTCTATCTATCTTGCCTTCTAGATATTTTTCTTTCAGCTCTTCTACTTCTACATCATTAGAAAAAGGATGAAACCAACCTATCTTGGAGTTCACCATTATATCCCACAAATACGACTCTACTTTATTTAATTGCTCTACCCGTCACTCACCCGTTTCAAATCCCCCCAAGTGTCTCCTTCATACGCCTGGCTATGACAATATTCGCTTAGTGTAGACCAATACTTTTGCATCTGTTCTATATCGATAACCGCAGGCCAGTATGTCTTGGGCGCATCGGAAAACTTCGCACAAATACGATTAAATTCGAATCTACGCTTTAACTTCTCCTTAGCACCTTTTCCCTGCCCTTGGGTTTTATATAAAGCTTTCTTTAGCTTCACAAAATCATATCCTATCTCTTTTTTATTTAGCTTTCTTCGTAGTAATGTTTCATACAACTCTAGAAAAATATGCTCAATAGCACATCGGAATTCGAAGGCAGAGTAAGCTAACGGAGCATTAATTTTATTCTTTTCACCGAACATCCTCCATTCTTTCCCTACAATAAAGTGGTAATCCGCACCAACATCCCTTTCTATCTCTAATAGTTTCTGTATCTTCTCTATATCCATACAAATAAACCTAATTGGTCATTTTGATATAATATGGCAACTATAAATACTTATTCAACCCGCCATGTGCTATATTACGATTTGCTCACAGACGCCCACCCACGCTGCTCTTACCGGGCTAAGGACGATCCTAAGTGCTTTTTTACGTCAAAAACAACTTTATAGCCACCCTGGCCCTGACCGCTCTGTTTGCGCTCGCATTCTTACTCACAGTAAAACTGTTCTATTTACCACCCCCCCTCCTGCCCCTTGATAAATTCCTCGCAACCGCTACTATAGGCCTCGCTGCAATAATCCTTAGCGACGCACTATTACACGGCGCACTTTATGCCCTCTTCAAACAAAGGTACATAAGCTACTACAGAGAGCTGGTTTACTACTTCGACGCTCAGCAGCCACGCCACATAATAGCATCCGGGCTGCTTGCCGGGGGCGAGGAGCTTGTATTCCGCGGCATAATCCTTGGAGGCTTATTGCACTCAGGGCTCTTTAACACGCCTGTTTCGGTGATTATTTCTTCCATCTCCTTCTCTCTCTGCCATCTAATCCCGAACCGCAAACTGGCCCCGTTCGCCATATGGGCCGTATGGGAAAGCGTGCTGCTCTGCGCCATCTATGTGACCTCCGGCTCCCTCGCGGCAACGGTGGCAGCTCACGCCCTTCATGACACACTAGGTTTTTCGGCCTTCAAATACCAGAGAAAAAGCGGGTTCTGGCTCTAATCACGGCTACTGCGCACAAGCAGGTTATAATAATTTGTCAATGTCCTATGAAAAAGAACGCGCCGTAGCATTGGAGGCGGTGATCAAGTCCTGCAGGCTTTGCGATGAGGTACAGAGAACCCTTGCGCACGACGATAGTGTCATAAAAAAGGATAAATCCCCCGTGACCGTAGCCGACTACGGCTCTCAAGCGCTCATTAACATGGAGCTGATGAGCTATTTCCCCGACGACCCGGTAGTATCTGAAGAGAACAGCGCCCTGCTTAAATCCCCGGCGGGCTCAACCCTGCTCGGCAAGATAAAAGAGCGTATCGCCGGGTTTCATCCCGCTTTCAATGACATCGACATAATCAACGCAATAGAGCACGGAAAGACCGAAATCATAACAACGGAAAGGTACTGGGCGATCGACCCCATAGACGGCACCAAGGGGTTCGTCAGGGGAGACAGTTACGCCGTTGCCCTCGCCTTGATCG
Organism: Candidatus Dadabacteria bacterium; assembly: GCA_022564935.1. Taxonomy (GTDB): domain Bacteria; phylum Desulfobacterota_D; class UBA1144; order Nemesobacterales; family JADFKM01; genus JADFKM01. The sequence goes on along the minus strand of JADFKM010000025.1, from coordinate 16,874 downwards.
AAAACGGCGAGGTAGTGCTCGGCGTGCTTGGATGCCCAAACATGGGTACGTCAACACCGCCTACATATGACAGGACGGGAGCGGTTTTCATAGCCGTGAAGGACAAAGGCTCTTTCACATGCAACCTCAAAAACTCTGATGAAATACGCATTCAAGTTTCAGACGTCGATGAGCCTTCCCTGGCAAACTATATGGAATCAGTTGAGAGCGAACATTCCTCCCAAGAACAATCGGCTGAAGTGGCGAAAATCCTCGGAGTACAAGCTCCGCCCATACGACTTGACGGGCAGTGCAAGTACGCAGCGCTCGGCAGGGGAGACGCCGTGTACTACATCCGACTCCCCGTAGCAAAAGACTACGAGGAGAAAATATGGGACCACGCCGCAGGATGGCTCATAGCTAAGGAAGCGGGGGGAGAGGTCACCGACGCAGTGGGCAGGGACATAGATTTCACTACCGGCGCAGTCCTATCCGGGAATACGGGAATAGTCGCATCGAACGGGAAGTTCCACTCACGCATACTGCAAGCGATTAAGCGTGTGGTAGGCTGAGATTAAGTTCGCATCTTGCATTGAGCCGCCGTATTACACATATCTCGGCAATTACGGCCTACCCTTGTACGAGGCACCAAGACACTCGATGGTAAACTTATTCCACTAAGACACAATCGGGCATTTATATATTATTTTGGGTAAAGTGACATTTTAGCCACTAAAAGTATAGAATAGTGGCATGAAAAATAAAAGTTGTCCCAGGTGCGATAACAAGAAGAACTAGAAGATCAGAAGAGCTAAATTACGATGCTCAAAATGCAGATTCATTTTCTAGAACTCTATGAAAATCGAAAAGCCAGCAGATGAAGATTTCATAAATCAGTATTAAAAATTTGAGAACGAAACAATAGAAGATGTAATTCAAAAGGGCAATTTCTTGCCCTTCCATATTCATCTCCACTTTTAATGGATTGCATTAAATCAGACAACCCGGATGTTACAACACAGACAGAACAATGTAAATTGTACCGGATTATTTGAATTAACAGGGGAGCAAGAATAAACTTCCACTTAACCGATTTGGTACAAGTTTAGTATAAGCCTTAACATTATACAAACAAACATTACCATCCCAAACATGTGGAATTTATACTGTTAGAAGCTCTTTTCCTCAGTCGAGATCTTCAACCCGTTTGGATTCAGTAATGCTTGAATGAACGAAATAAAGGGTAGGATTTGCCGGAACCCGATGTTGTGAAGAGGAGCCTTTTTACCGTACCGTCTAAAGCAATCTATGTTACGTCCGCCAAACTAATCTTCTATTCCTCGTCAAATTCAACGTAAGTATAGTAATTCAGCACACGCTCTACGAAAGTCCTCGTTTCATCATACGGAGGAACCTTGAAACCATGCCTGATTACTGCGCCCCTGCCAGCGTTGTATGCAGCCAGCACAAGCTTTTTGTTGCCGTAAAAGTAATCGATCAAATTGCGAAGCACCCGCACGCCCGTATCGATGTTCTCAAGCGGGTCGTAGGGGTTCTCCAACCCGTAGTCATAAGCGGTTCCGGGAGTAATCTGCATTATGCCCATCGCTTTTTTCGGCGACACGGCATCTGGATTGAAATTAGACTCCGCCTTGATGATGGCTTTTACCAGGTACGGGTCGACGTTGTGCTTCCTGCTCAAACTTTTAATCTCACGGTCATAAGTAGTTTTAAACACCGGAGGGTTTTCAAACATTTCATCCGCAATCCTGAACCTGGAAAGAAGAGTGTATCCGCGGTAGGTTACAGTCGCCGGGCTGAGGGCTTTTACCTTGCAAAACAGGGACTCGAACACGCCGTCCCTTTCAAGAAGCAGGGCGCAGTTCTGTATACCCACAATGAGCGCTTCCACTCCAGGTATTATGTCGATGAAATCTCCTTCCTTATACGATTTTAACCTGTTTGTTTTTTTGTTCCTTAACATGGCCGTAGAACGACCCTTTTTTTGTACCGTGGCGAGAAGGGACAGGTTCAAGCTCGTTGCTTTAAATTCATATGGGTCGAACTCTATATGATATTCTTCACCGGAGCTATTTAGCAGCTCCGAAGACAGAGCAGTTAAAAACGGCGGAATAAACATTACAGCCGTACACAGGAGGACACACACTTGCCGGTGCATTACAATATAATAACTCAACAATTAGTTTATCGATAGGGACATGCGTTCATTGGCAAAACAAATCGCTCGCAAAGGCTTTAATAACACAGTTTTGAGTTTTTTAATATGTAATAGCAAGTTCTCCCGCTTTTCGTACTTCAGTAAGATTTGTCCTCGTAGTTTGTAACGCGGGCGATTGGAAAGTACGGACAATCTCCGTATTATTAATGTTCCGATGGGTATCGAAGTTCCAGTAGCGCTCACAATCGCAGGCTCTGATTCAGGAGGCGGCGCGGGCATACAAGCCGACCTTAAGACGTTCACCGCACTCAGAGTTTTCGGTGCGTCCGTTATCACGTCGGTCACGGCCCAGAACACAAAATCGGTGCTCGGCATATCCGACCTGGAGCCTGAGTTCGTAAAACTCCAGTTAGACGCCGTACTAGGCGACATTGGGGCCGATGCGGCTAAACTGGGCATGTTGTCCAACGAGGGAATTATCAAAGCGGTATCCGACAAGATAAGACAGTACAATATAAAAAAGCTGGTGCTCGACCCCGTGATGAGGTCAAAAGCCGGGGAAGTGCTTCTACAGAAAGAGGCCGAGCAGGCCTTGATCGACGAAATCCTACCCATCTCCTATATCGTCACCCCGAACGTTCCAGAGGCCGAAATACTCGCTGCACAAAAAATAACGACGTTAGAAGACATGAGAGAGTCCGCCGCGGTAATCAAAGCCCTCGGCCCAGATTACGTTCTCGTGAAGGGCGGACACCTGAGCCCGAGCGCCGAAGCTACGGACATCCTATACGACGGCGAAAATTTCCTGACCATATCGTCCCCCAGGATCGATACGAAAAACACTCACGGAACCGGCTGCACATACTCCGCATCCATATGCGCCCTGCTGGCAAGGGGCTACTCCGTCGTCGACGCCGTCAAAGCCTCGAAGCGCTACGTGTACGGGGCAATTAAAGGGTCTTTCAGCATCGGGGGGGGCCACGGGCCGTTGAACCATTTTTGGGAATATGAAATCCACAAGGTAAGGTACCGCTAATGGGTGAGATAATCGATGGTAAAAAGGTGGCGAAGAAAACCCGCGAAGAGATTGCGCGGGATGTAGCCAAGCTGAAGGAGGAGACGGGCATAGTGCCGGGGCTTGCAGCAGTCCTTGTCGGAGATAACCCGGCGTCGCAGATCTACGTGAGGAATAAGAGGAAGGCGTGCGCCGAGGCCGGCATATACTCCGAAGAGCACAACCTCTCTAAAAACGCCTCCGAGAGCGAGCTCCTGGAACTGGTGAAAAACCTGAATAACGACGACAATATCCACGGAATTCTCATACAGCTGCCTTTGCCCGAGCATATAAACGAAACCACGGTTTTAACCAGAGTCAGTCCGCTAAAAGACGTGGACGGTTTTCATCCGCACAATGTCGGTTTGATGGTAGCCGGGAACCCCAGGTTTCCCCCCTGCACCCCGAACGGGATAATCAGGCTCCTCGACGTTTACGATATACCCATCGAAGGCAAACGAGCCGTAGTGGTGGGCAGAAGCAACATTGTGGGCAAACCGGTTTCAATGCTTCTCCTTCACCGCCACGCCACAGTCACCATATGCCACTCCAGGACAAAGCCGCTCAAAGAAGTCACAAAAACCGCCGACATCCTTGTGGCGGCTATAGGCCGCCCAAGATTCATTACTGCCGACATGGTTACCGAAGGGGTCGTGGTTATCGACGTGGGTATAAACCACCTGCCGGACGGCAAACTCACCGGCGATGTGGACTTTGAAGGCGTGAGCGAAAAGGCCTCGTATATAACTCCGGTGCCGGGCGGAGTAGGGCCTATGACCATAGCAATGCTGCTTTGGAACACACTGCGCTCTGCTAAGCTGTCAACTTTGGCTTAAACGTAAAACGCCCCCCTTTCTCAATCGGTACTATAATATGCGCTCCTATAAGCCATCACGACTCTACCCCTTAAGATACAGTTAAAGTAATTTGTTTATTATCATCTACGTGAGTTGTGGATAAACGAAAAGAACAACTTTGTCTAAGAAATGGACACTATAAGAAAGTATTTCATGTTTACTAATATAACTGCCTTGTATCATTAAATTAAATTAGGCTTTCTAAGATGATATGATATTGATAACTTAAGCGGGAAATAACCAAAGGGCTGTGGATAAGTTGTGGACTTCTATGAATTGGCTGTGGAAAAAACACCAATCTTGACGACCTTTTTGTTGTCTTTAAGCCCGGAAAGCAGTGTCGATACCGTTACTTTTAGCTGTGGATGGATTAGACCGGGCTCTACTTCGCACAAGGGTTGGAGAACAAAACGACGCATATGAGCCCGCGGGTGCGGGACTACGAGATTCTTCGAGCTGATGACAAAGTTATCAAAGAATAAAATATCCAAGTCTATAACCCTGGGGCCCCGCATCCTGTGCCCTTCTCTGCCCATAGAGAGCTCAAGCCCCTGGAGGAATCTCAACAGCTCGTAAGGGCTTCGGTCGAGCTCAATCTTTGCAGCCGCATTGATAAAATCCCTCTGCGGCTCCGGCCCGACTGGCTCGGTTTCATAAACCGAAGAAACCGACAGAACAGACGCCGCTTTCGAAATCTCGTTCAAAGCGGTCTCACAGTTCCCCGCCCTCTCACCCATGTTCGACCCAATACCTATATAAGCCTTTGCCATTTCACACCAGTCTCGCTGTGAAAATTTAAAGATGAGTTCTCCGCACGAAGTGGTATGATAACAAAAAAGAGGAGGGACTCAAATGGCTTTATTAACCGCCGACGAAATACAGGAGAGACTCGACACTCTTGAGGGCTGGGATCTAAGAGATAAAGAAATACGAAAGACATACACAACAAAGGATTTTGTGGACTCCCTGGCCTTTGTAACCAAAGTCGCTTTTCTCGCCGAAAAGGCAAACCACCATCCCGATGTGCTGATTCAATGGAACAGGGTCACGCTCACCCTCTCGACACACAGCGAAGGGGGCATCACGAATAAAGACTTCAAATTAGCCGCACAAATCGAGGGCATTTAGCTCGCCAAAGAAGTCCTTGTTTTTTCTCCAAGCTTTAGGGTTATTCTCAGGCTGCGGCTTCTTCGGCGGGGTTTAAGCCATGAAAAAGCTCAGGCTCAGGTAAAGAGAGAGTGGAACTACTTATCCAACACCTCGTACTCGTCTTCTCTCAACACAACGGTTCGTCCGTCGTCTTCTAACCTCCTGAACTCGCTGCTTTTGGACGCAAAAAGTCGGCGAACCAGCATCGCACCGGCTATACATGCGCCTATTACCAGCGCTGCTACAACCATAACGGTGCTTATGGCGGCCAGAACTATCAGACCTAAAAGAACTGCGGGAATCGCTAAAGGCGATGCTTTAGCTTTGTAGAAATATACTTTCCTTCTCATCGTCTAAACACTCCGTACAATTTGTCCTGGGTAATTAATCATGCGCCGATTAAAATCACTGTCTCGACTGTAATCTGCCGCTACATAGGAACCTCTGTGCCTTCAAGCACGTCGGTAAGGACTTCTGCTTCCATACCCCTGTCTCCCAGGCGGTTTATCTTGGTAATCACTCTGTGGGCAAGCACAGGAATAACCATCTTCTTAACGTCATCGGGAATGCAGTACGTCCTCCCTTCCACCAAAGCCCTGGCCTGGGCGGCGCGCTTTAGAGCAATGGAGCCTCGCGGACTTACGCCCAGCTCAAACAGCTTAGAGTTTCGCGTGCCATTTATGATCTTAAGCATGTAATCGAGTATTGTGTCGTCTATGACCACTCTGTCCACCATTCCCTGCAGCTTCACCACTTCTTCCTTTGACACAATCGGCTCGATCATATCGAGATGACTCGACCGGCTGCTGTTCAGAAGTATCTTCTTTTCGCTCTCTTCATCCGGGTACCCAATGCTCATTCTCATCGCAAACCTGTCGAGCTGATTCTCAGGCAGGGGAAACGTTCCGCGGTATTCAAAGGGGTTCTGAGTAGCGATTACGAGAAACGGTTTGGGCAGGACATAGGTCTTGCCGTCAATCGTAACCTTTGACTCGTTCATGGCCTCAAGAAGGGCGCTTTGAGTCTTGGGCGTTGCGCGGTTTATCTCATCCGCAAGGACAATGTTCGCGAATATGGGGCCCGGCTTGAACTGGAACTCACCCGAGTCCTGGTCGAGTATGGAAACGCCGAGTATATCGGAGGGCAGAAGGTCGCTTGTGAACTGAATCCTCTTGAAAGACAGCGCTGTGGTCTTTGCAAGAGATTGGGCAAGAGTGGTTTTGCCAACACCGGGCACGTCTTCAATGAGCATGTGTCCCTGGGCAAGCAGGGATATCAAAGCCGCCCTCACGGCCTCAGGCTTGCCTTTTATAACCTTCTGTATGTTTTCTTCGAGGGCTTTGATTGTCTCGGGAAGGTAAGACGCTTCCAATCAAGCAAACCTCCTAGGTTCTTCCGTGGCATTTCTTGTACTTTTTGCCGCTCCCGCAGGGACAGGGCTCGTTCCGCCCGATTTTACGTCCCCTTCTAACGGGTTTTTTTTTCTCTTCGCCTTCGCCGCGGCTCTGAATCATACGCTGCTGCTCCGCCTTTCTTCTCCTGTGTTCGAGGAGCTCCATATCCGCTTCGTTGACGGGCTGAACCCTGAACATCTTTTCGCAAACTTCCTCGTTAAACCTCGCCATTATTTCCTGGAACATTTCGTAGCCTTGCTTCTTATACTCATAAAGCGGGTCTTTCTGAGCGTACCCCAGCAGCCCAATGCCCTCTCTGAGGTGGTCCATGCTAAGGAGATGGTCTTTCCACAGGAAATCAATAGTCTGAAGCATAATGTATCTCTCGATCTGACGCAGGTTCTCGGCGCCTATCTCGCCTTCTTTCTCATCATAGAAAGTGCTGATCTGGCTATGCAGCGCCTCAACCAATTCGGCCGAATCTTTCTGGTCTCCGTTTATGCCGTCGGGATCGATGTGCAAATCGAATGTCCTGAACACAGACTCATCAAGCTGCGCTAAGGAGTCAACCTCACTGGAGCCGTTGCTCCGGGCAATGTTTTCGTAGACGTATTCTTCAACTATGCTGCCTGCCATCTCGAGGAGATTTTCCTTCAGGTTATCTCCACCGGCAAGGAATTCCTTCCTCCTGGTATAAACGACGTCCCTCTGCGTGTTTAGGACGTCGTCATACTCGAGAAGGTGCTTTCTGATGTCGAAATTGCGCCCTTCTACCTTCTTCTGCGCGTTCTCAATAGTCTTCGTTATGATTTTATTCTCTATAGGCTCACCCTCTTCCCAGCCCAGCTTATCCATCACCGAAGCTATCCTCTCCGAGGCGAATATCCTCATTAAATCATCCTCAAGGGCTACGTAAAAACGCGAAGACCCCGGGTCCCCCTGTCTACCGGTTCTGCCCCGGAGCTGGTTGTCTATCCTCCTGGCCTCATGCCTCTCCGTGCCTAAAATGTGCAAGCCGCCCATTTCAATCACCCGCTTTTTCTCTTCGTCACAAAGCTCTTTGGCGTCAATCATAGCACTTTCATACTGCTCGGGCTCTACCTCGGAGATATCCTTATTATATCTCTTGCGAACAATTTCCCTGGCGAGAAACTCAGGGTTCCCACCCAGGATAATATCCGTCCCGCGTCCGGCCATATTGGTCGCAATCGTAACCGAGCCAAGACTTCCGGCCTGAGCCACGATCTCGGCTTCCTTCTCATGGTGCTTGGCATTCAGTACCTGGTGCTCGATCTTCAGCTTGGTAAGCAGCTTGGAGATCTTCTCGGAATTCTCGATCGAGGCCGTTCCCACAAGCACGGGCCTTCCCCGCTCGTGGAGCTCCTTAATATCCTCGACGACAGCGCCCAGCTTCTCGCGCTCGGTCCTGTAGATCAAATCGTTATATTCTTCCCTTATCAACGGTTTGTTAGTCGGTATTACCACTACGTCCAGGTCGTATATCTTTGTAAACTCAAGGGCTTCGGTATCCGCGGTTCCCGTCATCCCCGAGAGCTTTTTGTACATCCTGAAATAGTTCTGAATCGTTATAGTGGCAAGCGTCTGGTTCTCGTTTTCGATCTCTACCCCTTCCTTCGCTTCAACCGCCTGGTGAAGCCCGTCGCTCCACCTCCTGCCTGGCATAAGCCTGCCGGTGAATTCATCGACTATGACCACCTGGTTATCCTTTACTATGTAGTCAACATCTCGCTCGAAAAGGTTGTGCGCCCGGAGGGCCTGTTGAACGTGGTGCAGCATCTCGAGGCTTGTAGGGTCGTAAATGTTGGTAACCCCGAGCATGCCCTCGATCTTCGAGGAGCCAGTCTCGGTAAGGGTCGTTTGTTTTGCTTTTTCGTCTATGGTGAAGTCGGCGTCCTTTCTCAAGTTTCTTATGTGCTTATCAACTTCATAGTACATTTCAGTAGAGTCCTCAGAGGCACCGGAAATGATAAGCGGCGTCCTAGCCTCATCAATCAGGATACTGTCCACCTCGTCGACTATGCAGAAGTTGTGCTCTCCCTGCACGTAATCGTCAAGGGAGAATTTCATATTGTCCCGCAAGTAATCAAATCCAAACTCATTGTTGGTCCCGTATGTGACTTCGGCCCGATACGCATCCGTGCGTGTGCACTCAATGAGCTTCGTTTGAAACGCGGCAAAGGCGTCGAGGTTCCTCTCCGAAGGGATATCGGCCCCGTCCACCTCTCCCTGCCATACCGCTAGGCTCTTTTTAGCGGCCTCCCCGGCCCTCTCAGGGTCTTCCCACTCGACTAAATACGAAGCTTCATGGTTTATCACGCCAACCTTGATCGCAAGCAATTTGTAAATCGGGCCCATCCACATAGCATCACGCCTGGCTAGATAGTCGTTTACGGTAACCAAGTGTGAGCCATAACCGGTAATGCCGTTTAAATACAGCGGGAGTACCGCGACGAGGGTCTTTCCCTCACCGGTTTTCATCTCGGCGATCTTGCCCTGATGAAGCACTATCCCACCGATCATCTGCACATCGAAGTGGCGCATGCCGAGGGTTCTTCTGGAGGCCTCTCTGATTATGGCAAACGCCTCCGGGAGGATCCCCCATAGGATGTCTCCAAGCTTCGAGAAATAGTTATCTTCGTCTTGCTCGTCGTACTGACTTAACTCGTTTGAAATTATCTCTTTGAACTCAGTTGTCTTTGCTGAAAGATAATCGGTCGGAGCCTGTATGAGCTCTTGCTCGTACCGGTTTATAGGAGTGGCCATCTCAGAGAGCTTCTTGATTTCTCGCTCATTCCGAGACCCAATGATTTTTTTCATTATGTAGGAAATCATCTATATTTAAACCTCCGAACTACCCTTGCGGGCCAAAAAAAGTATAAGCTGAAAACATCCCCTTAACAAGTTGAGCGCGCAGCGGCCGGATATCCGGCGGGCCTGTAATTCCAGTCATGTCCCGGTCTCACTCAGATCTACCGACACGACCCTCGAGAGCCCGGTATTATCGGATGTTATGCCTATTAATGAACTGGCGTGTCCCATGGTGTGTTTATTATGGGTTATGATGATAACCTGGGACATGGCGGAAATCTCTTCGAGTATATTCGCAAGCTGTCCGGTATTTGAGTCATCGAGAGGGGCGTCGATCTCATCAAAAAGCAGGAACGGGGCCGGTCTTATAAAGCAGGCCGAAAGGATAAGCGCTATTGAAGAGAGGGTCTTTTCCCCGCCCGAGAGCAAATTCACCGATTGGTATTTTTTCCCTTTAGGACGCGCCATCATCTCCACTTCCGTATCGGGGCTGTCATCGGGTTTTATCAAGATTAGTTTTCCTTCACCGCCGTTAAAAAGCTCGCCGAATACCTCCCGAAACTTTTTGTCCACAAGCTCAAAACCCACATGAAACCTCTTATTCGATTCCCTGTCGATCTTCTCCATCGCGCCGCGAAGCGTTGCTAAAGCCTCATTCAGATCATTAACCTGTGCAGAAAGGAAGCTGTGTCTTTCCTCGAGATCCTTATATTCCTCGGGGGCAAGAAGATTAACGGCTCCGAACCCCTCTATTTTGCTCCTTATTCTATGGAGCGCCTCTTCTGCGGCCGCTTCATCATAATCGGGCTTATACTCATCGCTCATATCAAAGCCGTCATCATCGGGTAATCTCTCCCTCAGCCCACAGATTTCCTCATCCAGATGCTCTAGCTCTACCCCAACTTTGCTCAGCTCCACATCGACGGCGCTTTCGGTTCGAGCTAATTCAAACAGCTCGCCTCTAAGCTCCTCTTTTTCCTCTCCGGTGGGCTTGAGTCTAGAGAAATGCCCTTCCCTTTCCCGCCTCCTAGCTTTGAGCGCTTCCTCCATCACCCCTAGTGCTTGCCGCAGCTCCGTGATATCTTCGATAGCTTCATCCACGGATTGAATGAGATTTCCTTTCCTCTCCCTCTTTGTCTCAATCTCCGGCAGCTCACCCTCCAGCTTACTGCGTAACGCCGCGAGTCTGCCCTCAAGCTCCTCTATATCTTCGGTGAGGCTTAGACTCTTTTCCCCAAGCGCCGCTTCGGTCACCCGGTGCTCAGACAGCGCACTCTCACGGGCCTTTCGCTCAGCATCTCTTTGCTGAACTTCGGTTTGCATCATGGCGAACTGCCTTTCAAGCTCCTCCTTCGATATCTCAGAGCGCTTCATATCATCTTTTATCCGTTCCAGGTTAAGCCTCTTTTTCTCTACCTCATCTGCAGCCTGATCTAAATTAAACCGAACCAGCTCACCCCTCTTTTTGAAATGGGCCTGGTTTTCCGTTACGTTTGAAATATCCCTTTGTATCGCCGCCTCTTTAATTCCTATCTCAACAAGCCGCTCTACGTACTCACTTATATCATTTTCAATGTTTCTAACCTGAGCCTTTACTTGCTCAATTTCACCCGATATCGAGAGCTTCTCCGTCGCCAGGTGCCCAGCTTTTCTTGATAGTTCTTCAATTTCGCGCTTACGCTCAAATACACCCTCCGTAGAAGTGCCTACGGTTATTGACCCTCCCACATCGAGCAGGTCACCATCCATAGTAACAAAGCTTTTGAAATCACGACTACTTTCCCTCTTCCGAGCGGCCTCGGTTATTGAAGAAACAACAAATACTCCATCGAGCAAGCTCTCAATAGCCGCCTTATTCACATCTTCTACCGAGATGTAATCGATAAGGGGGTTTAAATCCCCTCCACCCTGGGTATTTATCACCGACTCGCACACGGCCGTTAATGGAAGTAAGGTCACCTTTCCAAAAGAGCTGTCCCTCAAGCTTTCAGCGGTATCAAGCGCCGCTTGCCCGTCAGCCACGAGCACCCATTTTAGCTTTTCTCCAAGCGCCACTTCAAGGGCTTTTTCATACTCCTTCGGGACGGAAATAAAATCCGCTGCTACGCCGATAACGCCGTTCCCCTTCCTATGCGCTAAAAACTCTCTTAACTGCTCGGGCAGCCACTCGTAGTGAAGGTCGATCTGCTTCAGGGCGTTCAGTCTTGATGCGCACTCACTGAGGTCTTCAGATATCGACTCGCTATCGCGCTCCCTTGCCTCAAGATCGTCGCCCAGCTCCTTAAGGGCCGAAGACACCTCTCGGGCGCTTTTCTCAATGACCGCTCTATCCCCGTCCAACCCTACTAAAGACCTCTTAAGCTCCCCGGTCTTATCCGCCAGTACGGCTATTTCAGCATCGATATCATCGAGCTCTTTCTTACTCCTCTCCTCGCCTATGCGCAGCTCGGATAATTCGCTCTCCAGCCCGCCTAAGGAGCCCTTGGCGGATGTGTAGTCACCCATGGTGTCGAATAAGCGTTTTCTTACCGCCTCAAGCTCAGAGTCCGCCTCGGTAAAACCGGTGTTTGCTCCCCGGAGCAAGGCTTCAGTCCGGTCAATCTCAGAACCTTTTGATCTCAACTCAGACAAAACGTTGTGTTGAATGGTTCTTTTTTCCGTCACTTGCGACTCTAAGGAGGAGATATCGGCCTTTATCTGCCGGGTTTCGCCGACCAGCCGGTCTATGAAAGCGTCTATTCCCTGCAGCTCACTTTGAGAGACTTCCAGAAACGAGCTTTTGTCTCGGAGCAGCTTCGTCGCCTCTGCGATTCTGGCCTGCTCGGATTCTATAGAATGATCCAGGGGTATTATCTCCGACTCCACTTCTTCAATAACCCGCTGCTTCAGGCTCAGCTCATCGTTCTTCTTGGAAACCAAATCCCTTACCTGCTCTTTATCCCGGAGAAAAGCACTCCTCCTCTCCCTAACTTTGCTCCGCCTATACAGCAGGTTCATGAGCTCCAGATTGAGGGCTTCTTTGGAGAGCTTCTTAAACTGCTCGGCCTGCTTCGCCTGTCTGGAAAGCGCCGCCATCTGCCGCTTGATTTCACCCAGTACGTCCCTAACGCGGCTCAGGTTGTCTTCCGTTGATTCAATCCTGCTCATGGTCTCGCGTCGTCTTAGCTTGTACTTTTGAATCCCTGCGATTTCTTCTATCAATGCCACTCTGGAATCCGATTTTGGGTTTATAAGCTGCTCAATATTTGCCAGGTCTACAACCGTATACGCCCTGGCCCCCGCTCCGGTATCCAAGAACATTTCCACTATATCTTTTAATCTCGAGGGAACGCCATTGATAAAGTATTCGCTTTCGCCAGAGCGAAACAGTCTTCGCTGTATAAGGATCTCATCAAATCCCCTGTCCGCCACACCCGTTAGGGTTAACGATACCTCAGCCATGCCGAGGGGCTTGAGAGAGCTGCTTCCGTTTGATATAACCTCTTCCATTCCCCCGGCCCTGATACGCCTGGGGTTTTGCTCGCCTAAAACCCACCTTAAGGAATCGAATATGTTGGTTTTTCCACAACCGTTGGGACCGACGACCGCATTAATGCCGGGATGGAAATGTATGGTGGTTTTGTTATAAAACGATTTAAATCCAACCAGCTCTAGGGATGTAATTCTCATGTTGTAGATAACGGGTCCTATCCAGGGGATAGGGAAGAATCAGGGGGCAAGGCATTACTTCTTGAAAATGCCCGATAAAAACTTCTTGTCTTTTTTCTTATCCTTCTTGGGCTTACGTCTTTGCATAAGCCACAACTCCCTCTTAGCCTCAAGAAAATCAGGTTTGCATTCAACAGCTCTTGCAAAGTTCTTCTCAGCTTGTTTCATATTCTCGTTGTGTTTGTGAACACAGCCCAGATAATAGTAGGCTTCCGAGCATTTAGGGTTCATATTACACGCCTTCTCAAGCTGCGTTCTAACTTCAGACGTAATGGATTCTTTTTTAGGGGCTGCCAAAAATTTAGTCCAGTACAGAGCGGCAAGATAAGCGGCCTCATCGGGATTCATCATTAAGGCCTTCTGCATATAATCCATAGCTTCTCCATAGTTTTTCCGTTTTAAAAGAAGCTCGCCCTCCTTATATGCAATTTCAGCTTCGTAGAGGTCTTTCATTTGTTCTCTAGCGGCTTCTATTTCTTCCTCGTCACTCTCGTCATATTCAGCACGCTTATTTGTGTCGCTAAGAGTTTCATAAGCGTTTAATATCTTGACAAATATTTCTCCGGCTTTCCGTTTGCTTTCATCATCCAGGAAACCGCTCCTGTCGGGATGGAACTCCTTGGCCAATATAAAATAAGACGCTTTAATGTCATCTATGATTGTATCTTTCTCAAGCCCCAATATCTGATAATAGTCCCTGTCTTCCAAGGTAGGATAGATTTCGTTTATCTCGTCTATTATTTGCTGCTGCCGCTCGCTCAACCCCGGGCTTTGATCCTCGGCCGGGCTCTCAACCTCAGGCTGCTCGGCCCTTTCTTCGCGCTGCACGGCTTCTTGCCGAGGACTTACCTCCGAGGATTCCTGCAGCCTTAAGATCTCCTCTCGCAGAGCTCTCTTTGCGGCAGACTTGGGCACCGGCTCCTCATCAGACTCGGGAGCCGTTTCTGACGTACTCTGGGCGGTATCTGCCGAAGGCTCGTCTTTCTGTTCGACAACATCTGAAATCTCTTGATCAATCTGGTCCACTGCCGCATCTCCCCAAAGACTATTTTCTTGATCCGGCTCGGCACGGCCCTCCGTCACGAAGGCTTCTACTATGATTTTATCAATGCCTTCGGTATCTACCGCTACTTCACTCCCGGTATCCCCAGTACCCTGATGCTCCAGACTGAGTCCTGAATCGCCGAGGGAGAGGTCATCGGTTGCTTGCTTAGCCGTTTCAAATCCTGTACCTTGCCCTTCATCGACTAAACCACTCATTTCGTCTGCCGGAGTTTCAGAGCCCTCAATGGAATCACCCGAATCACCCTGAGGCTCCAACATTACGAAATTAATCTCTTCAGACTGCTCAGATTGAGGACTTTGGAAGGGATCTGAGGCAGGCTGTTCAGATATGCCCGTAACCTGCTCATCAACTGACCCTTGGGTATCTGGTCCTATATCTTTTTTATCGACATCTTGGGCACCAATAATATTAACGTCCTCATTAATTTGATCTGTGACTTCCGGGTTAAGAGTTTCTTGAACAAGCTCTTTCTCGCCTACCAATACACCCATGTAGAGCTCCGAGGGCTCCTCCACCGGTACTTCTTCTTCCGGCAGGTCATCAGCCGTGTCTGTTTGTTGTTGCGCTCCAGGTGAGCTAAAGCCTATATGGGAGCCCTCACCTTCCTGGAGTATTTCCTCAACGGTTTCTTCAACATCAGAACCCACAGGGCTGCTCTCAGCCGTTACAATCCGCTCTGTCGGGGTAGCATGACCGTCATTAACCGGAGTTTCCTCAGACGTATCAACGCCGGGTTCAAGACCTGCTTCAGCTGCGGGTTCTTCCACACTTTCAGACTGCACACTTGCCGGTGCTTGTATCGGGGACTCCTCATATACAACCTCATCGGTAAGCTCGAAATCAATATCATCGTCTTGTTCTTTATCCGTTAAATCCTCAGTCTTGGCCACGAGCGTCTCAGGCTCAGACAACGCTTCGGCTAGCTCATCAGTTAAAGAGGGGTCTTGACCTCCATAATCCAATACAGAAACCGATTCCACAGAACCGTCCCTTTGAAGCTCGGCTTGTTGGGCGGTAATCTTTTGTTCCGCTGCTCCCTCTTTTTCAACAACATCGAACGGCTCCCAAAATGTCTCTTCAATCTTCTCTATGGATTGAATTTTCAAATAACCAAGAAGGTAGAGAAAATAGATAAGAGCCAGAGCTTCTTGCAGCTCAAGCCTGCTCGAGCTTATGATATCGGCTATAGATATTTTGTCTTTCAGCAAATGAATGAATCGGAGCTCTTTAGGACTTAGCCCCGAAGTGGCAAACTCATTACTAACTTCAGTATTAATCTCTATCGTTGGACTGCCTCCCTTGTCGATGAAAAAAATCTTCTCGAGATCGGGGAGCTGAACAAAACGCTTGACCCCCTCATATATAAGCTGCAGGGGGTTTATTTGATATGCGATTATCGAATTAATGAATTCATCATCCATTTGAAAACTGAAGGTGCCCCGTGTGTAGTTAAATCCCCTCACAATCTTTTCCTTTACTTGGTGTTCTAAGAGGCTGTTTAATTCGTGAGGGGATATTAAACCCATCTCGATTAACACATATCCGATACGCTGACCCTTTTGGACACCTTTATCAAGTGCCTTTTCATAATCCTCTTCACCTATTTTACCGCTATCGAGCAGCATTCTGCCCAGGGCAGTTTCGAGTTCGCCTCCTTCGGCAAAAACAGGAACGCCGTTAATAAAGTAAACCTTGAGTTTGACTTTGGTATCAACGGTTAAAATTCCGGTATTCTTCTCCCTGAATAAATTCACGAGTATCCTTGGATAGTAAAGCCCCTTGAGCTCACCCTGTATAGAAGCTGTAGACACCCCCACCTTTATTCCACCGTCTGTTAAAGAGTGCTTTAAGTAATCCGTAAGTGAGTCAATATCGTCTTCTTGCTCAACAATGAATATCGGATTTAGACTCAATTTTGAGTCCTTGTTCTTATAGTCACCTACTTCATAATCCTTAGAGTCATTGATTTTCTTAAGAAGCGCCTGGCTTAAACCGGTAGAGATAAGCTCAAGGACAGCAAGGTCGGGTTTTTCATAAAAAAGCTTGTCGAGACCATCTTTATGGTTTAAAACCACAGTGGTGCTAACACCCTTGCTGTCCAGCACAGCCTGGATCTTTATACATTGATCTTCATCGGATCCTACAATAAGCGCCCTCTTTGGCCCCATACTATTCACTCCTTACAACAGGGTTTTCTAGCCCTGAGGCGTAAAAAGTTTATCATCTATCTTAATGACCGAATCTTTCTTCAGTCTGTTTACCCAGTCCTTATAAATTACCCTTTTGCGCTGCTCGAGTTCATTTTCTCTGAGTTCAGTTTTCTTACTTTCCATATCGGAAATACTCACTGCCTGTTTCTCCTTAAGCGATACAAGATAATATGCATTATTCACTTCATAAACCCTCGGAGATAACCGATCGTCCTGGGTGAGAGTAAAAGCGTCGATCTTAACATCATCGGAATTGAGATCGGGTATATATCCAACCCTAGAGAACATACCGGTCTCTTTAACTTCCATTCTCAAGTCTTTGGCTAATTTTTTTACAGTTTTCTTCTCCTTTAAGCCCCTTTGGAGTACTTCGTCTGCCTTTTGCTTAGCAAGCTCCTTTGTTCGAACCTCGACCAGCTTCTCAACAATATCCGGTTTCATGTCACCGA
>JADFKM010000073.1 GCA_022564935.1 Candidatus Dadabacteria bacterium | reverse complement strand
AGTTGTCCTTCCCAAGCCGAAAGCACTTTATCGCCATTGCCCGAAACGGTTACCCTGAACCGGAAAACGTCTAGTTAAAAAGCTCCTTTAACTTCTCAAACACGTCCAGCCTATTTATATCGTTGTATACGGCCAAAAACATCAGCAATATCAAAAACACAAACCCGATGCGCTGTGTAATCTCGAGGGTCTTCATACTCAGGGGGCGTCTTCTTATCGCTTCAACGGTGAGATAAACGATGTGTCCGCCATCGAGCACCGGGATAGGAAAAAGATTGATCAAGCCGAGGCTCACACTGATAAATGCGGTGAAGTGAAGGAGTGTAGCGATACCGCCTTGCACCGCTGTGCCTGAAAGCTGTGCGATTGCAATTGGACCGCCTATGACATTCTTTGCGGCGCTTAGAGATAGCTGTCCCGTGACCATCTTGTAGACGAACAAAAGAAGCAGATTGGTTATGTCTACAACAAGCTTTGCCGCCGCCTTAATCCCCTCGGTAATAGATTTAAAAAAACCGTACTTTTTAAGCGTAGTACCCATAAGCGGCTCTATACCAATTATTCCACGACCGGATTCACCCATCGGCCGGGGCTTAACGCTGATCGAAATCTTCTCGGTATCTCTTTCGATGAGCAAACTAATTTCCGCATCGGCTCTCACTCCAATCAGAGAGGCCATCTCATACCAGTTTACAACAGGCTGCCCATCAATCTTTACTATCCGGTCGCCCACTTTGATCCCCGATTTCTCCGCCGGAGCGCCCGGCATCAGTCTCCCTACTACGGCCTCGAGGGGTAGGGCGATTCCGGCGTCTTCGATCCCTCCGGGGGTGGCCGGGGCAATTATTGTAAGCGATTTCGTAGCGTCGTCCCTTTTCACTTTAACCACAACTTGAGAGCCTAGACTCTCGGCGAAAGCAAACCTGACGTCTCTCCAGTTTGCCACGGGTTTATTATTAATTTCCGAAATGGCATCACCGGGCATAAATCCGGCAATTTCTGCAGGAGAGTCCTTGGCAACGTACTCAATGGTCGGGGACATCTCAAGGTAGGCGGGAACCGATATCCCAATCATGAACACTATGGGCATAATCACGAAAGGGAAAATAAGGTTCATCAAAGGCCCTGCGACAATTATCTTGAGCCTGCTCAGGATTGACTGTTTAGAAAAGCTCCTGGGGTATTCTTTCTCGGAATAAACGGATGAGCCTTCAAATCCGTCCGGGCCGGCCTTGATTTCCAGCAGCTTGTCTTCGCGCTCTACGAAAAACGTATATACCGCCCCCGGCTTCTTTCTAAGCCTAGCTTCAAGCTCCTTCCACGAAGTGATGGAGCTTAAGTCGTAGCCCTCAATTCCGGTGATTTTATCTCCGCTCAGGAAA
This sequence comes from Candidatus Dadabacteria bacterium, assembly GCA_022564935.1. Classification (GTDB taxonomy): domain Bacteria; phylum Desulfobacterota_D; class UBA1144; order Nemesobacterales; family JADFKM01; genus JADFKM01. Next base: position 6,651 of record JADFKM010000073.1, on the reverse strand, counting down.
CCTGCTTTGTGGGCCGCTGAGTCTACTCCAACATCTTCTACGATAAAAACGCCTTCACCACCCTCACCAAACATCTTTACATACCCACCAAGAGGAAGGGCGGAAATCAGGTATTCTGTCTCTCCGCGTCTGAAGCCAAACAGCTTTTTCCCGAAGCCGAGAGAAAATTTCTCCACCCTTACCCCGGACTTCTTGGCAAAAATAAAGTGTCCCAGCTCGTGAATAAAAACAAGAATTCCTATAACAAAAACAAAACCTACTACAATCGACATCTAATTTTGCATCTCCTCTTCAATGATTGATTTAGCCTTGTCCCTGGCCCAGGAGTCGCATTCAAAAATTTCTTCCAGCTCTTCTCCGAGGGTAGCGGTATGGTGTTCCATGACCCGCTCAATGAGCTCGGACAACTGATTGAATTTGATTTGCGCTTTCATGAACGCGTCTACGGCAACTTCGTTTGCGGCATTCATGACAGCAGGCATTGTGCCTCCTCGCTCAAGCGCTCGGTATGCGAGGCCCAGGGCAGGGAACCTATCGAGGTCAGGCTCCTCGAACGTTAAATTCGTAAAATCCCATGGGTTGATTTTAGTCCCGTTTAATTCGGCTCTTGCCGGACAGGAGAGTGCATACGCAATCGGGATTTTCATGTCAGGCAGGCTCATCTGGGCTATGAACGAGCCGTCTACGTACTCCACCAGAGAGTGTACTATGCTCTGCGGATGAATCCACACGGATATTTGCTCAGGGGAAAGACCGAAAAACCATCTCGCCTCTATTATCTCGAAGCCCTTATTCATAAGAGTTGCCGAATCGATCGTTATTTTATCACCCATATTCCACGTAGGGTGCTGAAGTGCTTCCTCAACGGTGACATGGGGAATTTCTGATTTTCGCAAGTTCCTGAACGGCCCGCCCGAAGCGGTGAGAATGACTCTCTTTACCGATTCGCTCGGCCCGCAGCGCAAAGTCTGGAGCAGCGCGCTGTGCTCGCTGTCAACCGGTATAATGCGTACTCCCATCCGAGTTGCTTCAGAGGTAATGATAGAGCCTGCCATGACCATAACTTCCTTGTTCGCAAGCGCCACGTCCTTGCCTGCCCTGATGGCGTTGAAGGTCGGCTCGAGCCCTACCGCTCCTACCATGGCGGAAACCACAAGCTCCGTTTCAGTGTCAGTGGCTACGGCGTTAGCACCCCGGTCTCCTGCCAGAACGACGGTTTGAGAATTCCCCAGGCTCTCTCTCAGCTCTCGGGCATCTCCAGTATCTCTTAGGGAAACAATTTTCGGCTTGAACTTTAATATCTGTTCCCTCAAACGAGAGACGTTTTTCCCCGCCGCAAGACCTATGACCCTGTAGTCTTCGGGAAAACTCGATATCACATCTAAAGTTTGAGAGCCGATTGAGCCTGTGGAGCCAAGAATTGAAATCCCTTTCACAAAACTTCCCTTTTCCTTATTTGGTCGCTGGTCAGCCCGAACCTTCTCTCTGTGTTCTGGTAATGGAGAAGGGCTTTTATAAGATGCCTCTTACGAAAGTCAGGCCACAGTGTTGAGGTGACGTAAATCTCAGAATAGGCAATTTGCCAGAGAAGGAAGTTTGAGATCCTCATTTCTCCGCTCGTCCGTATCAACAGGTCGAGCTCAGGAAGGTCTTTGGTGTAGAGGTAATTTGATATGTCGAGCTCATTAATGCTCTCCGCAGTTATATCGCCTCTTGAGATAATACTGCGTGCGGCATCGACTATTTCCTCCCTGCCGCCGTAGCTGAGGGCGAGTGTAAGCACCATATCCCTATTGTGCAGGGTTTCCTCCATTATGTCGTCGAGTACCACGCATACGTCTTCGGGCAGGTCATCGAGTCTTCCTATCGCATTCAGTCTGATGCCCTTCTCGGAGAGTTTGTCCCCTTCCTTAATGAGATAGTCTTTAAGCAGCTTCATCAGTGCTTTTACTTCAGCCTTGGGCCTCATCCAGTTCTGCACGCTGAAGGCGTAGAGGGTTATGGCCTTAATTCCAAGCTCACGAGCCGATTTCACAACGGATTTAACCGATTCCATTCCCTCCTGATGCCCCCTGATGCGGCTAAGACCCCTCTTGCTCGCCCATCTGCCGTTGCCGTCCATGATGATGGCTACATGGTTGGGAACCTGGCTTTTAATAAGCAATTTCTCGAGTTTGCTTTTCATAACACTCTAGCGGTAATAGAATATTGTCGTGGAAGCAGATATCACAATAAAATACCAAATACAAGGGTATTAGTCACTAAAAAATTGTCTTGGAATTAAATTTAATAGTTAGGGAGATTGGGACTACCACACAAATCACCAGCAGCAGAATAACAATCAGTATTAGAGACACTAATGGGTAACATAAAACGGCAAAGGCTGTTAATAGGATTTTGAACATAAACGGCCAGTTCCTGGTTTTTTCTCGGATGAGGGTTTTATAACTCTGCAGGAGGCGATTTAAAACCCCGATCACCATCTTATTGATATCGCCCATATCGGAATGAATAACATATCAGATATAGGGGTTGGGTTCAAGTAGAACCTAGTGTGCTATTAATATCGACGATTTTTGAGCCACGTATTTATGAGTGCTTTCCTCATCTCGTTTTGAGCCAAATCCCATATAAGCCCGTTGAATGCTTGAAATAATTGATTTGTATGGTTAGAATTACCCCCACTTAAATTCATGGGGAGAGATCAAATGTCAAAAACCAAAGAGCGGAACGACGAAAATAAATTTTCGGGCAAAGAAAAAGCAAGCTCAAAAGATGAAATAATGGATGAAGCTCCCGGAGTGGCCGTAAAAGAAACGATCGATATGGAAGACATAGCCTATGATGCTAGAAAAGTTACGGTCGATAGGCCGATACCTCTTGGAGTTCTTCCCGACCTAAGCGTTCTTCCCAAAACTATGAAAGCATGGGTTATAAGGAAGGGACAGTACGGAGAGCCGATGAAAGCATTCAAAGAAGAGGTAGTTCCCGTACCCGACCCAGGCCCTAATAAAGTACTGGTCCTTGTTATGGCCGCCGGAGTAAACTACAACGGCGTATGGGTGGGTCTTGGCGAGCCGATCTCGGTATTCGACATACACGGACAGGACTACCACATCGCCGGAAGCGATGCCTCAGGCATCGTGTGGCGGGTTGGCTCTAACGTAAAGAGCTGGAAGCCAGGGGACGAAGTCGTCCTGCACTGCAATGTTGAATCCGAGACTCACTCAAGCAGGACCGAGACCCCCTACGACTTCATCAGCTACGACCCTATGGCAAGCAGGGGACAGATGATTTGGGGTTATGAAACCCCCGACGGCTCCTTTGCTCAATTCACCACAGTGCAGGCCCAGCAGCTTCTTCACAAACCCACGCACCTCACATGGGAAGAATCCGCATCTTACGGCCTCTGTTACTTCACGGCTTACAGGATGCTTATGACGCAGGCACAGCTTCAGCCGAGCGAAATTGTGCTTGTCTGGGGAGGTGCCGGAGGACTCGGGGTTTTTGCCCTCCAGATTTGTAAAATGATCGGGGCAGACGCAATAGCCGTTGTCTCTTCTCAAGACAAGGCAGACCTGTGTATGGAGCTCGGGGCCAAGGGTGTTATAAACAGAAATGACTTTAAGAATCTCATGTTCAAGCACGGCGAAACTCCCGAAGAGTCGAAAGCCAGATTCACCGATATGAAGAAATTCGGACGGGCGATTTGGGACATTCTGGGTGAAAGGAGAAATCCGAACGTTGTGTTTGAGCATGTTGGAGAGGCAACATTTCCAACCAGCACATTTATTTGCAGCCGTTTCGGAAGGATTGTGATCTGTGCAGGAACCACCGGCTATGACCTTCAGTTCGATATTCGTCACTTATGGATGCATCAGAAGAGAATTATAGGCTCCCATTTCGCCAATGCCCTCGAGTGTCTGCGCGCCAACGAGCTCATTTCCAAAGGCATCATAAAACCCGTCCTTTCCCATACCTATTCATACCAGGACATTCCGAGGGCCCATCAGGACATGTATGAGAACAAACACTCGGGCAAAATGGCCGTGCTCGTACAGGCGCACAAAAAGGGTTTGATAAATTCCCAAGATGCAAAACGCATAAAGGCTTAACACGCAAATGCTTATGGAAACCGTCCTTTAACACGGTTCAGTCCACAAGTTTCACAGATGCGCTTTGGGTTGGGTGAGATTACCGTAGCAGTCCTTGTTCCAGAACTGAAGCTGCACTTCGTTCCGTCCCGTTGATAAGAATGTAAGTATTGCATCGCCAAGCTCCCAAACGGCCACTCCGGCGTTCTCGCCGTTCTCTATAAGGGGTGAGCCGTGGACATTCATAAGCTTTGAGAACAGCAAGTTGTACTTCTCGGGCGGGGTAGAGTGGAGATAAATATCTGTTCTTATAAGTCTCCCCTCGCCGTCGTTCGGGAAAAAGAAGCTTACAAACACTTCAATTTCGTCATGGACGTCGAGATAACCGAAACCCATTACATCTCCGAAGTCTTCGGCAGTCACGATTTCCCTGTCTGAAAACTTCTCTCGCACGTCCTGAACAGACATATCCCAATGAACGCCGTCGAATATATCAAATAAAAATTCGTACATGCTGTCTGCCTGTGCCCGCTCGATCTTGTTTTTTCTATCAATCCAGAAAACAACATAAATTGCAATAGCGACTAGACAGGCCAGTAATACGTAATTCATGGCTAAATGACTCCTTAAACTCGTATCTGCCGGTATCTTACAACAGTGCGATTTCACGTCCTATCGTCGCCCAAAGTCGCGCAATATTGTTGTTCAGATACCTAAAGCACCGGCTTTCCGGTTAGAAATTCTTCTATCTTCTCAAGCAGCTTTGATTCGATGTGCCCGCTCGACTCTACTAGATCTACAAAAGAGTTTCCCAAATCATAATAGGTTATGAATTCATAATTGATTTGAACCCCAACTTCAGATTTCGATAATTTGAATAAAGAGACGAGCATCTGCTCTTGTGAAAAATTTGGAGTCTTACCTACAGGTACCGGTACGACCCTCTTGGATATGTTGCCTAAGTACTGTTTAATATCGGAATGTCGCAAATCCTCTTGTTTAGGCCAAAAGTAAATCCTCAGAAATTTACCCGATTTTCTGTAAACGTAGGCTTCCCTCAGTTTTATCTGGGAATTCTTTTCATCCAGTACGGCAATCTCCCATCTCATCCATCTAAGGGCTGAAAGAACCGCTAGCCAGGCATTTTCGGGTGAAGCATTGAATACACCAAAGGATTTGTCTTTTATATCAACAATAACTCCTACGGCTCCGTTAACCCATTGCTCGCTTTCTTTGTATTGGGCTATTTTGTACCACCCATATTCATCTCCAGCAGTTTTTTTTATCTCAAGTATCGGGTGATTACTGTCTTGATAGAGCTTACCGACAATATTATAATTCCTGCCCGGGCCGGAGCGGATGTTTGCTTCACTGACGGTGACTTTAAACACACCTATTGGTTTATTCCAAATTGAGTTGAAAAAAGAGCTCGTACTTATGGAACTCACGCATGAGTTTAGGAATAAAAACGACGCAACGGCAGTTAAAAGTACTCTCCTGCTCATTTTATACATAACCATTGCAAAAAAACGAATTATAAAAACCCATAAGCCTTTTATACATAAATTAGGGCATCAGACGTTTCGTGGAGTAGAGTATACTAGAAATGTCTAATGAACAAGAGGTCTTGCGTCGGGATTAGCGTGTCAAAAATTGAGCGTATTTTTTGGCACGAAAAAATGCCCACCAGAAGGCACTGTTTGAGGCGCAAAAATAGAGCCGTTTTACGCCTAGGAGACGGGAGAAACTGAGTGCAAGCGATGCCGATACAGATTCTCATTGAAAACAAAAACGTACTTGAACAGAACCACGCTGCCTCTGGGTCAGTGGTACCGGAACTCTAACTCTAAAGGTGGGCCTATATATGGAGGGTTGACATCTATCTGGATGATATTGCCGCCTTTTGAGGTAGAATGTTCTTTGTCATGGTCTCCCTCGCCTGGTTGCGGTTTTTGCCAACCTTAATTAAATCAGATTAAGGGCCACGATGGCTCCTCCAAACATGCAAAGGATATGATACGTTATACTTACAAACGAGCTTGTCATGAAGAAAATCATCGAACGAATCGAAGAACTTATTAAACAATCAGAAAAAATCCAATTGCTCGGCGACAAGAACGACATAAGTAGAAAGTACCTGCAAAAGAGGACTTGGTTATTACATAGTTGTGAAGATGTGCTCAAATACGCCACCTTAGATAAGTACTTGGAAGAATTTAGAAAATTGACAAACAATGTATCCTATGTTTGTGTTTACGAAATTGCTGAAATCACTGGCCTTTTGGAAAGCGCCCGAGATTCGCTACAACATGGTTTCGTAGGAAACATAAGGTCCTTGCTTCATGCAGAAATGTTCGACTCTATCGTAGAGCAAGCAGATGGCCTATTGGCTTCCAGACACAAAATCCCGGCGGCAGTCTTAGGACGTATTGTAATAGAGAGGTGGCTCCGAGACCAAGCTGAGAAGGTCGGAATATCTAATTGGGATACCGACAAGGCTACCGTTTTAAACGATAACCTAAAAAGGGCAGAAATCTTTTCAGTGCCGAAATGGCAA
>JADFKM010000072.1 GCA_022564935.1 Candidatus Dadabacteria bacterium | reverse complement strand
CCGCATCCGCAGGGACGAACGAACTGAGCCCCACAACCGGGAACGTCACACCAAAAGAAGCACACTCAATAGTATCGGAGAACGCCGGGAGCGGAAATTTCGTGATTCTCGACGTCAGAACACCGGAGGAGTTCCGGAGTGGACACATTAAAGGCGCACTTAACCTGGACTTCTACTCCAAAGACTTCCGGGACAAGCTTAACAAACTGGACAAAAAAAAGACCTACCTCACGCACTGCCGCTCCGGCAGGCGGAGCGCCCGGACGCTGGAGATAATGAGGGAACTTGGCTTCAAGCGCGCATATAACATGCTCGGCGGTATTATGGGGTGGCAGAAGGAGGGCTACCCGGTGACCGGAGACTGAGCTCAGGGAGCTATTTGGGGTGCATGAGCATGAAGGGCTTCATAATAGAGCAGTTGAGTGTGCAATAACGAGTAAAGCACAATTTATCAATGATTAATTCGAATTATAAAAGTTCATATAGTTAAAGTTTAGTGAGTGGGTTTGTATGATAACCCATTGCAAAGTGTTTCCACCATGAAAACATAGGTTTGGGAAAAAGGCTGGTTCAGATCGAAGGGCGAGGGAATCAGCCGGCAGATCGATTTAAGTTCGAGGACGGTAAAGGCGAAATTGGATTCATAAGTTCTGTGAGTGAACCCTTTTGCAACAGTTGCAATCGTGTACGTATAACGTCGGACGGAAAACTTCGAACGTGTCTCTTTTCCTTGGAAGAGACAGACCTCAAAAAGCTCCTCCGTCAAGGTGCAGCAGACGAATATATCAAACAAATCATTGTTGATGCCGTGTGGAACAAAGAAGCGGGGCATCTAATAAATCGTCGGGGTTTTGTTCGTCCGGATCGTACAATGTCACAAATCGGGGGGTAATAGGGATAACCCATCCTCCTCTATCGTAAATCCACAGTTACATCTTACAATATATAAGTTTCATCATAGATTTGAGTTTCTTTATCATAGGGAAATATGAATTTAAGATTTGAAAGGAATGAGCATTCGGGTGCTTTTGGTGATATTGGGACGGATCTCCCCTTAATAGTAGGACTCATTCTAGCTTCAGGACTAGATGCAGCAAGCGTTTTTTTATGTTCGGCATAATGCACAGATTCTGACAGGGGTTATCTATGGTATACCAATGCCTGTTCAGCCTCTTAAGGCAGTCGCTGTCATCGCAATTTCCCTAAACTTAAGCGGTGAATTAATCTTGGGCGCAGGATTAGCTTTAGGGCTTTCCATGCTTTTTCTCACAATCACGGGTTTGATCGACTGGATTTCCAAGGTTGTCCCCAATAGCGTTATTCGTGGAATACAGTTTGGATTAGGCATAAATCTCGTTTTTCTTGCACTGAATAACTACATTCCTGCCGATGGTATTAATGGGTACGTTCTATCCGCCGTTAGTTTTGTTTTAATAGCTATTCTTATGGGAAACAGAAAGCTCCCTCCTGCTCTTCCAGTGGTTGCGCTCGGTGTTTTATATGCTTTTTTTTCCATATGGAACCTAACGTACTTATTCATGTATTTGGTTTTTCAATTCCGAGTGTCAAAATTCCAAATCTTCAAGATATTTTTACAGGTTTTGTCATTCTCGCAATACCTCAGTTACCACTCTCAATATCTAACTACTTACTGGCAACACAAAAGGTGTCGGAAGACCTCTTTCCAGATAGGGGATTGAAAGTCAAAAGGATAGCTTTTACTTATTCTTTTATGAATCTCTTAAATCCGTTTTTAGGCGGGTCCCCGTTTGTCACGGCTCGGGGGATATGATGGGTCACTATACTTTTGGAGCAAGAACTGGAGGCTCTGTCGTCATTTATGGTTTTTTATACCTCATTATCAGTTTATTTTTTAGCAGGGGCTTTGACAATATAGTTCAAATATTCCCCTTACCGGCTCTAGGGGTAATACTTATATATGAAGGATTTGCCCTTACCAGCCATGATTCCAGGATATTTGTTCCTATTTTGCGGTGCTGCTGATCATGGCAAACCAAATGCGCGGAGGTAGACATGCCCGAGATGGATAAGTTCGTATCGTTTGAAAAGGACGATGGAGGCAAGGTGTCTTTTAGATTGTCGTACGTCGGGTCGTTCGAAAACGACCCCAACAGCGCGGAAAAAACCATAGTAGTCCTTAAACACGGCCGGCTTTACGTCATCAAAACAAAATACGAGAATTTCAGGAACCGTATGAGGAAATCCTTATAACGGGTGCCGGCGCGGGTCTACACATTCCCTTTCACTCCAAGAAGCTCAGGGCCACAGGGTTATGATTACAGCATACATCCATTCTCGACCCTTTCGGGCTGCACCGCGCATGTAAGCCTGGGGAGAAGGAAGAGATTGCTTTTTCCCCTCCACATCTTATTCCCATCGCTCAGGGTGTCATAGGTGGCATAGCTGTCCTTCAGATCGAGGAACTTATGTTTGTGGTGATATAAGGATATTGCTCTCAATGCCCTCTTCCGAATTCCTATAACAAGCATGGGCAAAAGCATAATGAGCATGTTCGAGGCAGAGGTGCCTTTGTTTACAGAAGCACTAGCGACCGAGCACCCTCCGCCGCCACCTTCACACGCCGCTGTGAGCTCACAGCTCGGGTCGGCGCAGTCTGTGGCTCCGTCACCGTCGTTGTCGAACCCGTCGAGAACCGCCACCACCACATCGGCGCTCTCAATCATACCCACTTCCTCTCAAACACCGAGGCAAAATCAGGCTCCCCGTCGGGTCTTTCAACCTACGTATCCTGAGGAAGAATAACTTCGGTGTCAGGATTTTGCTCCAGTAGTACAGAGGCAAGCTCTCTGTTCCAGCGCCTCTCCACCTGAGAAAACAGGGGAGCCGCAAGATATATCTTAATAATAAAACTCCCCGGGGGGCAGGCGTTCCCTTTCGCGACGCCTCCTCCCCCGTCTTTCATTCACCTACCAACCCAAGCTACAGATACATTCCCCAAGTTCAATTACAGCTTTTTTATCTCTTTCTCTTTACAAACACCTACAATGCTGTTATTGTCAACACATATGGTATAGTTTATTTCAAGAGGCATAGTTATCTGTGGCAATATCTTTTCTTATAACGCTTTCGGCTTGACTGTCCCACTAAGCTTTATCAATTGACCCTTATAACTATTGTGAAACGATGGAATCTATCCAAACGGGAGGCTATATACTGTTTGGATAAAAGTCTGAACACAAAGAGCGGAGCGTATGCCTGCAAAGCTGCAGCGAATATGCCTGCATATTTAAAAACTATAACAAAACTTACTTATACAAAGGAGGTATAAGAAATGAAGGGAAAAATAAATAAATTGATTTCCGACAGGGGCTTTGGCTTTATCGGAGGAGAGGACGGACAAGAAGTGTTCTTCCATCTATCGGCCATGGTTGACGCCGACTTCGATTCTTTGAGCGAAGGTCAGGACGTGGAGTATGAGCTTGAAGAGAACCCGTCTCGCGGTAAAGGCCCAAGGGCTTCAAGCGTGCGTGTATAAAAACTATAACAAAACTCGCTTATACAAAAGGAGGTATAAGAATGAAAGGGAAAATAAATAAATTGGTTTCCGACAGGGGCTTTGGATTTATCGGAGGAGAGGACGGACAAGAAGTGTTCTTCCATCTATCGGCCATGGTTGATGCCGACTTCGATTCTTTGAGCGAAGGTCAGAACGTGGAGTATGAGCTTGAAGAGAACCCGTCTCGCGGCAAGGGCCCAAGGGCTTCAAGCGTACGTGTATAAAAACTATAACGATACTCGCTTATACAAAAGGAGGTATAGGTATGAAGGGGAAAATAAATAAATTGATTTCCGACAGGGGCTTCGGATTTATCGGAGGAGAGGATGGACAAGACGTGTTCTTCCATCTATCATCCCTGGTCGATGCTGACTTCGAGTCTTTGAGCGAAGGTCAGGACGTGGAATATGAGCTTGAAGAGAGCCCGTCTCGCGGCAAGGGCCCAAGGGCCTCAAGCGTGCGTTTAGCGGAGTAATTACTTTCCTTTCAGCGCATTCCATAAAACTATCAATTGATTAATTGAAATTGTTACGGAGAAGTTGCGTCTTTACGGGATGTAGAGCACCGCGATGCAGGGGGGAGAAGCGTGCGGATTCGGTCGGCGTTTTACCGCCGGAGACCAGACCTTCGGGGGGAATGGCGGCCATGGTCGCTTCCTCATATGCGATCAGTGTTAAGGAACTCCGCACAACCTTAACCGCTCTAAGTATTGTGTGAAGAAAAATACGTTTTTTTAGCAACGTCTGACCCAAGCCTGCGGGCTTTTATCCTTACGGAGCGGAAATCTGTTGAGAAGAGTCAGCCCTGAGGGTTCATTACACCGAGCGCCTTTCCCGGGCTCTCGTTTATGACTACAGAAAACGCAGAATACTACTTGCTCCCCTCTACACCTACGGCAGGATGGGACACGGAGCCTGAGTAAAAGACCCTGCAGTTGGTTTTAACGACCATCTTTTTAGCCTTCTTAAGGAGGGAGATAACCGGCCCCGCAATGGTCTGCCCGACGATCGCCACCTTATCTACCTTCGGGTTGTCGAAAGAGCCGTGTATCGCCTGTCTGTACTTGGCGCATCCCCCGGCGTCCAGCACGGCCACCGTGAAATTCCTGAACTCGCCGCGTATGAAGTCCATCTTCCCCCTGATGGCTATCCTGTTGCTCTTCGTCGCGAAAGCCACGTCCCTTGCCGTCGCGACCCCTCCCCTAACCCGCCAGTCGGAAATGAGCTCGGTAATATCGCTGCGCCCACCCGCCATGCCCTTGTACGCGCCGACTACGTCGTAGCCCTTTGTGAGCAGCGGGCCAAAGGGGCCGGCTATGAAAAGCGAGCCCATATCCACCAGGTCATATTTTTGGGTCTTCTCATAATCGGCCAGGATCTTATCTATGTCGTAGTCGTAGAGAACCAGCCCTTTTCCCTTCATTAAAACGCTTCCGTACAAGTTGTGTTTGATCTCCTCCCCTCCTCTTCCCGAAGACGACAGGTCGATAAAAATGTCCGCTTTGCCGCTCATGGTCTTTTTATCGTTCAGCTCGTTGAACAGTTTTTCCAGATCGAGACCGCGCACCGTCTGCTTTATGTTCAAGCGGGGCATCTTCCCGGTAAAATCAACTACGCCCGCTCCCTCCGTCCTGCTCCCGAAAACTTCCATAGTCAAGGGCTTTAACTCGAGCACACCGCCATTTAGCGTAATTCCCGAGTTGATATCCGTTGCGCTCATATTGTTTATCTTCGAGCTCTCGACAGAAACCTCCCCGTTGAGCGAGAGGCTCCTGATGAAATCAAAACCGTCTCCCTCCCCGCCCGCTGCGCCTTTATCAATGCTCACCCGTCTGATATCTACGTTTATGCCCCGCACTACGATGGTCTGCTTGCCATCGCTGCCCACAACGACAAACTCCCCGTCCTTTATCACCATCTTATCCGCTAGGGTTTGCTTGGGAGGGGTCTCCCCGGAGGCACCCGCTGTCTTTTGAGAGGCGCTTTTACTCGCCTGACTTCTATCGGTCTTAGCCCCTTTTCCGGCTTCCAGCCTGATAACGGGTCTTAGCAGTTCAACCCTGGACAGCTCGACCTGTTTATAAAGCAGCGGGCCCAGCTTGGGCATTACGAAAACCCTTTCGACCGAGATTATGGAGCCTTTAGCATAGCTTAATTGAACATCGCTCAGAGAGATCGAAGGAGATGGGAAAAGTACAAGCTTTATGTCGCCGTTTATCTTGAAATCCTTGTCGATGTTTTTCGATACCTCGTTTTCGATCCAAGGCTTCATGCTGTTAAGATCCACGAGCATCGTCGCAGCCACCGCCGCCACGACAAGTAAAACCACGGCTATGAAAACGCCTTTGAAAATGCTTTTAAACAATTCCGCTCTCACCTCCACACTTATCTTACCCTCTTAATATAACCTATTTTTGAAGGGCCCAGCCGGATAGAAAATAAAGGGTTATATATAAATAGACGTTATTTGTATCGAAACGCACCAACTTGCGCCGCGCTCAGATAACACTCTATTGAATCGAACCGGACTGGAACGCGCGCCGAACACTAAAGAAACATTGAGACCGCCCTATACTTGAGGTTTTCCCACAGGCACTGTCTCATCGCCCTCTTAATCTGCGCTCCTGAATAAAGCGTATCCTTCACCCCCGCCTCGCTACTCTCGTACTCAAGGCCCCTAATTATCACCACAGGCACGGACTGGCTTGTCTGGCCGAACAATAGATTGGCTGCTGCCGAAACCAGGTCGGTAAGGTTGTCTATCCCGCCTACCTTCGGCTTTCCGTACAAGTCCTTACCCCCGAAATCGCCCGATACGGGACGGATTCCTGAGGAGCCGACCGCTATGTCCTGGGTGCCGAACTTATCGTATTTTATCTCGGTGTCGGTGAGCAGCATACCGCCTACGCTCACTATAAATATGTAGGGGTCTTTGCCGATAACCTCCCTTTCGGCTTCCCTGTCCTTATTAAACCGCTCGAAAAGGTTATCAAGCCCCCGTGCGATCTTGCGAAGCGGGATCACGCACACTATTTCCCCCTCCCGCAGATACAGCTCGATAACCTCGGGGGGCTTCTTAAAATACCTGCCTATAGTCCGGGCCTTTCGAGAGGGCCTTATTTCATCGATCTTTACCATCCTCCCCTCGGCCTTTGAGACGATCTTTGAAGTGAGAACCACCACATCGCCGCGCTCAATACAACACCCATGACCGCGGGCCGCCTCGACCGCGAGGTCGTCATGCACCAGTGGGAGCGCACGATTCTGCGTTTCACGGATGCCACAGTCCTGGTCCATGTCACTGCGGACGACGATGTGATCGGGCAGCGAATGCACGATGACCCGCACGAGAACATGGTGATTTCTGAAGGTGACATCGACCGTGTAAAGACGCGCTTTGCGGAACTCGTTGACTGGTCGCTGCTCATCAACAAGATCACCCTCGACAACAGCGGGTCAATGAGCGACACGATGGCCGAGTTCGTCCGCAAGGTCGAGCCGTTCCTGACGGACGCCGACCGCTCCCGAATCGAGGCTCACGCTTCGTAGTGAGGAAGCGAACATCGTTATCGCCGTGTCACCTTGCGTGCGAGGCGCATTTGGGCGAACGCGCGAGCTCGGCGAGGCAGGCCAGAGTGCACTAGCCGGGCGCACGCGGCGGGTGTGGGTGGGTTCGCGTGGGGTCCCTCCACTTCGGTCGGGAAATTGGTTGATTTCGCCCGGGGAAGCCCTGGTGGCGCGAGATTGGGTGTTGTCACCTTGCGTGCTGGGCGCATCTGGGCGACACGGCAAAGCTTCGCGGGGCATGGGCGTTACCATAGTCCGGCTCCCTTTCTCAAATTGTCCTCGTTTTCGCACATCCGGCCCCTTCTGACCTGAAATGAAACTCGGAATCCTCTCCCGCAGCCCAAACCTGTATTCGACCCGCCGTCTCGTCGAGGCCGCCGAACTGCGCGGCCATGAAGTCCGGGTAGTCGACTACCTGCGTTGCTACATGAACATCACGCCGCACAACCCGCAGGTCCTCTACCGGGGCGAGTCGCTGGAATTCGATGCAGTCGTGGCCCGGATCGCGCCGGTGCGGACCTTCTACGGGACATCTGTGGTGCGTCAGTTCGAAATGATGGGCGTATTCACCGTCAACGAATCACAGGCGATCAGCCGGTCCCGCGATAAGCTCCGGTCTCTTCAGATATTGTCGAGGACCGATGTTGGAATGCCCCGCACGGGCTTTGCTTACGCCACGCAGGACATCGACGGACTGATCGAATCGGTGGGCGGCCCCCCGCTCGTTATCAAGCTTCTTGAGGGCACCCAGGGGGTCGGCGTGGTGCTGGTCGAATCGAAGTCGGCGGCCCGGTCGGTGATAGATGCGTTCCGGCAGCTGGAAGCAAACATCCTTGTCCAGGAATTCATCAAGGAGTCCAGGGGAACGGACGTCCGGTGCCTGGTGATCGGGAACAGGGTGGTCGCGGCCGTTGAGCGAAGGTCGGTTGATGGTGAGTTTCGAT
>JADFKM010000071.1 GCA_022564935.1 Candidatus Dadabacteria bacterium | reverse complement strand
TGCGCACGATCCGAGTCGCGTCCTGCTCACCGGACACTCCGCCGGTGGCGCGTTGGCGTTGCATCTACTCTACGTCGAAGGTTTCCCCGCATCCGCCGTCGCCGTCACCGCCAACTACGTCCCACCGACCGTAAGCGTCAGCAACGTTCGATCGCACCGCGACATCCCGCTCTTCTACGCCGTCGGCAAGGCCGATCCCAATCGGTTCCTGATGCGCGACGGCTTGAACATGCTACGCGGCCAGCGCGTCTCGGTAACCGTGCGCCGCCCGGACATCGGCCACGTGTTCGATCCAAACACCATCGCCGAGGCGCTGACCTGGTTTCAAGATCAATGTCGGCGGATGACGGAATCAGATCTGAAACAAGCCGCCGACGTGCTGACAACAGACGACCCACCGGGGGCCGCCCTGGCCGCCATCGAGCGGATCGCCGCTCATCCGCTCTGCTTCGACCGGGACCATGCCGTACGGGCGGCTGATCTGGCCAAAGGACTGCGACTTCGCGGCAAGATGCTACTGGCCCGCGCCGATGCCGAATTGCGTCTTCGTCACATCTTCGTCGCCGGCGATCTGTTGCACCGCATCGAACGACGCTACGCAGGCTCCTCTCTGGCGGCTGAGGCCGGTTCGCGACGCATCCAACTGGAGCGCCGGCCGGAACTCGCCTGGACATTGCGACTCGAGCGAACGGATCAGGACATGGCCACGCTGATTGATGCCCCGGACTGGCTGCTCTCTTCAATAGGAGCAGGGCTATGAGCAACGAAGTGGTCCAATTCCACGTGACCAACGACACCGTTTTTGTCGAGAACGGGTACACCGTCTACTTGCGTGACGGCGGCGACTGTTGGATCATCGACCCGGGAATGGCGCCGCAGGCCGAACTAATCATCGCCTTTGTCAAAGACCACCGACTCATCCCCCGGGCGATCGTCCTGACCCACGACCACGCCGACCACACCCACGGCATAGATGAGCTTAGGACCTTTAACTTTATGAACAAGATGCGAATTCCGTGCTATGGGAACCCAGAGACGGTAGAAAATCTTAAAAGCGGGTTTCGCTATATCTTTGACGGCTCTTATACGGCAGGGGGAAAACCCCAGCTTGAGATATTTGTCATCGAAGAGGAGTTCGAGATAGGCGGGGTTAAAATCGTTCCAGTCGAGATAAACCACGCACAGTGGATTATCATCGGCTACAGGATTGGCGATATGGCGTACCTGACAGATTGCAGCGGCATACCGGAGGGCTCATTGGAGAAATTGACGGGGCTTGAAATCCTTATTATCGGAGCGTTGAGGAATGACCCCCATCCGGCTCATTTCAGCGTTGACCAAGCCCTCGATGCTATCGCTGCAATCGGGCCAAAGCGGGCATACTTTACACACATGGGTCATGAGCTTGACTACGCCGAGCTTTCCCGGAGGCTTCCCAAGGGGGTAATGCCGGCCTATGACGGGATTGAATTTGAGCTTGATGACCCCTGAGAGTTTGTTTAGAATGATTCGGGCTTTATGAAATCGCTTGTTTGGTACTGAGAAGAGTTGTTGGAGCGGGGAGTATGCAGGAAGTCATAGGTGAGCTTGTGAGCTCGAACACTACGAAGATGGTTCTGTGTGTACTGGACGGGCTCGGCGGCCTGCCTCTGGGCGGCAAGACCGAGCTTGAAGCCGCTTCGACTCCGAACCTCGACGAGATTGCGAGAGGTAGCGCCACGGGTCTGCACATCCCGGTGGCTCCGGGCATAACCCCCGGGAGCGGTGCCGCCCACCTCGCTCTCTTCGGCTACGACCCCCTCAAATACGGGATTGGCAGGGGCGTGCTCGAAGCCCTTGGCCTGGGTGTGGAAGTAACCCGTAACGATATCGCGGTCAGAGGCAACTTTGCTACTGTCGAATACAAAGACGATAAGCCAATTCTTGCGGATAGGAGGGCGGGAAGGATTTCTACCGAGGAGAACCGGCGTATCACGACTAAGATAAGGGAAGCGGTGAGCGAGATCGACGGTGTCGGTGTTTCGATACATTCCGGTGTTGAGCACAGGTTCGCCCTCGTGCTAACGTTCCCCGAGCCCCTTCGTACCGGCTCGGACGAGGTCTCCGATACCGACCCGCAAGTTGTGGAGAGTGGCCCGCTCCAGCCCACACCGAGGACTGAAGCGGCCGAGCCCGTCGCCAGGATAATAGAGCAGTTCATAACAATGGCCACCGAGGCCATAAGGGACGAGGAAAAGGCCAACTACCTTCTACTTCGCGGGATATCGCGCCTTCCCGACCTGCTTTCATGGAGGGAGCTTTACGGGGTTAGCGCCGGGGCGGTTGCGGCCTACCCTATGTACAGGGGGATAGCCAAGCTGGTAGGGATGGACGTTCTGGAGGTGGACGGTACTACCATCGAGAGCGAGATTGAAACCCTGGAAAAACACATCGGCGGCTACGATTTTATCTATTTGCACGTGAAAAAGACCGACAGTTACGGGGAGGACGGGGATTTTGAGGGAAAGGTGGGGGTGATCGAGGAATTCGACGGCTATGTGCAGCGCATACTGCAGCTCAAACCCGACGTCCTTGTAGTTACCGGAGACCACTCCACCCCTTCGGTCATGAAATCCCACAGCTGGCATCCGGTGCCTTTCCTGCTGAAGTCCCGTCTGACGCTGGGCGGGAAGAGCTCCGGGTTTTCGGAGCGGGAGTGTCTGAACGGGGAGCTTGGAGTTTTCAGGGCCGTCGACGCCATGACGCTTATGCTCGCCCATGCAGGGAGGCTGCAGAAATTTGGAGCGTAGGGCAATAATGGCAGTCAACTCGCATTAAAATGCCGTTCTTTTTTACCCTTGAAAACCGGGGTTCGATGTGCTAATTTATTTGCTCCTGAATGCCGAAGTGGCGGAATTGGTAGACGCGCTGTCTTGAGGGGGCAGTGCCCTTATGGGCGTGCGAGTTCGAGTCTCGCCTTCGGCACCATTTCCCGATCCGAAATACCTTCAATTCCCCGCCCCTAAAACTCTCATAGATAAACAAAAGACGGACTTGAGCGCACGGGAGACTTAGAGTTGCCCTGAATATTGCGGATGTGCGTATGAAGCGGAAAAACTGGACGAGTCTTCCTGGAAGGACGGAAAAGGATGTTAAAAAAAAGGCGAGTGTCTCTCGCCTTTTGGGCGTTCCCATTGTTTCCGGGAGCTGCCGCTTGTTTAATAACCACTCGCCAATAATAATATAATCATCGTTCATGAAAGCGCAATGGGTTTGTTCACAATTTGTCGTTTGGTACAATATGACGGTGGTTTCCTTCAATGTCGAACATTGTAAAGGAATTCGGTGTGCGGGTAGAGTTATTGTTCGAGCACCGGCTCAGTGTCATAGTTTATCAATATTGAAATCTAAATGAAGGCTCTGCCGATAAATGGTCATCGCTCATGACGGATAGCTTCAATAGCCTAAACGTGGTTTCGTTTGAAAGCCGCAGGGCCAAAGAGATTGAGAAGCTCATACGGTACCACGGGGGGAACCCGATCGTCGCTCCTTCCATGAGGGAAGTGCCCCTGAGTGAATCTACCGAAGCCCTGGGGTTTGCCGAGCGATTAATAGCGGGCGCGGTGGATGTGGTGGTTCTTTTGACGGGAGTGGGCACACGAGCCATGGTCGAAGCCATTTCAACGAAATATCCCAGAGAGCAGTTCATTTCCGCACTCGGAAAGTCGACAATCGTGGCTCGCGGGCCTAAGCCCATTACCGCCCTGAAGGAAATGTCTCTCACCCCGGACGTCGTCATCCCCGAGCCGAACACATGGAGAGATATACTGTCGGTGCTCGATGCCGAGCTTTCCATTGACGGCAAAACGGTGGCGGTTCAGGAGTACGGTGTGTCCAACCCCGACCTGATAGAGGGGCTTGAGAAGATGGGTGCAGACGTTATGGTCGTGCCGGTTTACAGGTGGGAGCTCCCCGAGGATTTGGAGCCGCTTAGAGGCGCAATAAGAACTATCGCCTGCGGCGGGGCGGACATCGCGCTTTTCACGACCGCACAGCAGATTAGGCACCTCCTGCAGGTAGCAAATCATAACGGCATGGAAGAGGAGCTTCGCAAGGGGTTTATGCGCACCGTAATCGGCTCCATTGGCCCCACTACCACCGAGGCGCTCAATGATCTGGAGCTGAGGGCCGATTACGAGCCGAACAGCCCCAGGATGGGGAACCTAGTGCGCGAAATGGCAAGGAGCGGAGCGGCGCTGCTGAGGAAAAAACGGATTGCTCAAGAAAACGGCGTCGATACGAACCGCTGGAGCCGGGCGGAGATGGTGTGGATTAGAGACGGTACCGACATAGGCCGACAGACGAGGGGAAACTCCGTCTTTTTGAAGGCCTGCAGGGGCGAGGTGACGGAATACACCCCCATCTGGATAATGAGGCAGGCCGGGAGGTTCCTGAGGGAGTACAGGGAGCTGCGACGGAAGGTGTCTTTCATCGAGCTTTGCAAGACGCCGGAGCTTGCGGCCGAGGTCACCCTTATGGCCGTGGACAGGCTGGGGGTGGACGCCGCCATTATATTTGCCGACATACTCTTAATATTGCAGCCTCTGGGTGTGGATATCGAGTTCTCCAAGGGGGAGGGCCCGGTTATAGATACTCCCGTCCGGGGGCTCCTGTCGGTGGAAGGGTTGAGTGACTTCGACCCCGCCGCACTGGAGTTTGTCTACGAGGCGGTCAAGACTACGAGGCGCGCCCTTGACCCCGATATAGCGCTCATCGGCTTCGCTGGAGCCCCTTTCACGGTGGCTTCCTATGCGATCGAAGGAGGGGGGTCGAGGAGCTATATCAATACTAAAACAATGATGTACTCAGAGCCCGAAGCGTGGCATCAGTTTATGGAGAAATTGAGCTACGCTACCGCCTCGTATTTGAACAGACAGATCGAAGCAGGGGCGGATGCGGTTCAGCTATTCGACAGCTGGGTCGGCTGCCTCTCGCCCGAAGACTACAAACAATTCGTCATGCCGCACACCAAAGGCTTGATTGACGGGATTAAGTCCGGGGTTCCCGTAATCCATTTCGGCACCGGAACCGCCACTCTCCTCACCCACTTCAAGGAAGCAGGAGGGGACGTGATAGGGTTTGACTGGCGGGTTAACCTGGACGAGGCGTGGGAGCAGGTAGGGTACGATGTGGCTGTGCAGGGGAACCTAGACCCGGTTGCGCTGTTCGCTCCGAAACCGGAGATGGAGCGGCGGGCAAAGAGGGTGATTGACCTTGCGGGGGGAAGGCCCGGACACATATTCAACCTCGGCCACGGCGTCCTTCCCAAAACCCCAGTGGATAACGTTCTGGCCCTTGTGGACGTGGTGCATGAGTACTCGGCGGAGGTGCTTGCCGGCGACAAGAGGTAAGATCACTCAATCATGAGGTGGATAAATCTATACGCTGAATCGAGAAGACAGAGCTGGATAGTATGCAGGATAAGTATGATTGTATCCTCATGATAGCCTTCGGCGGGCCGGAAAAGCCCGAAGACATAAGGCCGTTTCTAAAGAACGTCACGAGGGGAAGGAGAATCCCTGAAAGCAGGCTTGATGTTGTTGCCCGCCATTATGAGGTCATCGGTGGGAAGTCCCCGTTGAATGAGCTGACCTTCAAGCAGGCAGAGGGTTTGGGCAGAGTGCTGGCCGAGCGCGGAATAAAGCTCCCCGTTTATGTGGGTATGAGGAACTGGCACCCGCTCCTGGCCGATACAGTCCGTAAGATGGCCTCAGACGGGGTGCTCTCAACGATAGGACTTATAATGGCCGGGTTTCAGAGCTTCTCGAGCTGGGAGCAGTATCATCAAAACTACAGAGACGCCCTCGAAGAGGCCGCAGTGGATATCGCAATAGACTATACACCTCCCTTCTATAACCACCCGCTTTTTGTAGAGGCCGTGGCCGACAGGGTGAAGAAGCGGCTTGAGGAGATCCCCGTTGAAGAGCGCGAAGGTGCAGTGGTCGTGTTTACCGCGCACAGCATACCCTCCGGAATGGCTTCGAAGTCCCCTTATGAGGAGCAGCTTGAGGCGGCATCCCGCCTGGTTGCCGAGAGGGTGGGGCACAATAGATGGCAGCTGGCGTACCAGAGCAGGAGCGGATGCCCCGAAGACCCCTGGCTCGAGCCCGAAATATGCGACGTCATTAGGGAGCTTAAAGACAAAGGTGTGAAGTACGCAGTGGTTCATCCGATCGGTTTTGTGTGCGACCATGTCGAGGTGCTCTTCGACATTGGCGTCGAGGCTGTGGGGATTGCCCGGGAGCTTGGAATCACGCTTCTAAGGGCAAACACCGTAAATGACGACGAGAAATTTCTCCTCGCACTTGCCGATATTGTGGAGTCTAAGATTAATGACCGACGAAGTCCGCAGTAGCTCTCTTTCATGTTGTCTTATATGTGTTGGGCCTTGCCCTGAACGGTGTCTGAAGACCAAATATGAGTACACGCAAAAAGATAATAGTCGTTGGTGGAGGCATTTCCGGCCTGAGCGCCGCACATAAGCTGGTTGAGCTTCGAGAAGAGAGGGGGCTTTCAGTGGATATTACCTTGCTCGAAGCCGGCCCGAGGGTAGGCGGTGTAATATCCACGCGCTATGAAGACGGTTTTATTATTGAGGAGGGGCCGGACTCTTTCATTACGACCAAGCCCGCCGCCCTGCAGTTATGCAGCCGCATAGGGCTCGGGGATTCCATAATACCCACCAATCAACACAACAGAAGGACTTATATACTCCTTGACGGAAAGCTCCTCCCCCTGCCCGATGGGTTCCTTCTCCTTGCGCCCACACGGTTCTGGCCCTTTATCAAATCACCGGTGTTTTCTCTTGCGGGCAAGCTCAGGATGATAATGGAGGTCGTGATTCCGCGCCGAGCGGCGGACGAAGACGAGAGCCTGGGCTCTTTCGTAAGGCGAAGGTTCGGAGCCGAAGCGCTTGAGAGGGTTGCTCAGCCTCTCATAGGCGGCATATACGCCTCCGACCCGGAGAAGCTGAGCGTCAAGGCTACTATGCCCCGGTTCCTTGAGATGGAGCGCCAAAGCGGCAGCGTGATACGCGCCCTACTAAGGGAACAGCGCGCCTCAAACCAAAGCGGCGCTGAAGGCAGCGGCGCGAGGTACGGTCTGATTGTGTCACTACGCAGCGGTATGCAGTCCCTCGTGGACGGCCTTGCGTCCAGGCTTCCCGAGGGCGCGGTAAAACTTGGTACGCGTGTAAAGAGTGTGGAGATGGCCAGCGGGAGGTGGATTGTGTCTTTGGACGAGGGAGAAGGCATGGAAGCCGACGGGCTCATAATAGCGGCTCCCAGTTTTGTAGCGTCAAGATTGCTGGAAGGGCTGGACTCCGAGCTCTCAAACGACTTGGGGGGCATAGAGTACGCTTCTTCCGCGGTGGTGAACTTCGGGTTTAACAAATCGGACAT
Source organism: Candidatus Dadabacteria bacterium (assembly GCA_022564935.1). Taxonomy (GTDB): domain Bacteria; phylum Desulfobacterota_D; class UBA1144; order Nemesobacterales; family JADFKM01; genus JADFKM01. Next base: position 984 of record JADFKM010000071.1, on the reverse strand, counting down.
AAAGCAGCCTCTCGATGGATTCGGCATCGTCGTGCCCGCCGTAGAAAAAAGAGCTATCATCGCATGCTCGTTCAGCAGCGTTAAGTTCGAGGGCAGGGCGCCTGAGGGGAAGCATTTGATTCGCTGCTTTCTAGGAGGGGCCTTGAACCCGGGCGTCTGCGACATGGATGAAAGGGATTTATCTGAAAGCGCCTTTAACGAATTGAGGTATATATTGGGGGGTAGTTTTGACCCGCTGTTTTCGTATGTTAGCCGCTACCCGTCGTCGATGCCTCAGTACATGGTCGGCCACCTAGACCTCATCTCCGAGATAAACGGCAGAGTGAGTGAGCACAGTGGGCTTGAGCTCGCGGGTAACTATTTCGACGGCGTGGGTACGCCCGATTGCATAAGGACTGGGGAGACCGCGGCGGAAAATCTGCTCGATTATTTGTTTAGCGGTTGAGCGTATACTCTGCCGGGCATTTAGTGTTTTTAAATGCCTTAGTGATATGGATTTCCTAAATTTGATCACTATATTATCCATGGATGGTGTTAGATGAATGAGCTTCCTAACGGTAGAGCAAAACGCAGACCCCAAAAACCCCCCCGGATTGATTTTGCCCTCTCTCCCTTCATAGTCATATGGGAGGTAACCCAGGCATGCGACCTTGCCTGCGTCCACTGCAGGGCCGATGCCAGACCCGGGAGAGACCCCCTTGAGCTTTCTACAGAAGAGGGGTTTGGTCTGATAGACGAGATAAAAAAGTTCGGTTCGCCCCTGCTCGTGTTTACGGGCGGAGACCCATTGAAGAGGAACGACCTGTACGACCTGATAAGCTACAGCGTCGGCAAGGGCATACGCACCACTGTATCCCCAAGCGTAACCCCCCTGCTCACTAGCGTTGCTTTCAGGAAGTTCAAGGAAGCGGGGGCCTCGAGGGTTGCAATCAGCCTCGACGGCTCTGTGCCCTCTATTCACGACTCATTCAGGGGTATCAAAGG
>JADFKM010000024.1 GCA_022564935.1 Candidatus Dadabacteria bacterium | reverse complement strand
GCATTCCCTTCGCAAAAAGGGGGCTAGCGGTCTTCAACACCGGGGTCAGTATCATCGGCATCACTGTTCCTAACTTCATGCTCGGGATCAGCCTGATCTATCTGTTTTCCGTCGAGCTACGATGGCTTCCAACCTCGGGGTGGGTAAATTGGTCCGATGATGTCGTTGGACACATCACTCACTTGATCATGCCAGTCGTGACCTTGTCGGCCTTCTACTTCGGTTCCTATACGCTCGTCTATCGGGCCGAGTACAGGATCGTGAGTCGGCAGCTGTTTATCAAGGTCGCCCGCGCCAAGGGTCTGTCGGAATTTCGCGTCTCCTTCAAGCACGCGCTGCCCAACTCGATCCTGCCGGTGATCACCTATATCGGCCTCTCGCTGGGACAGCTGACCGGCGGCGCGGTGGTCACCGAGACGGTATTCTCGATCCCCGGAATCGGCCGCCTGTTCGTGTTCTCGATTACCTCGCACGATTTTCCGGTGATGCTGGCGATCGGCGTCATCATCATCGTCGTCAATCAACAGAACCTTTAATTTACTTAACATCGCTAACCGTCATAATGGGGGTCACTGATAATATTATCGTAATTCCTTATCGAATATTTTCAGGAAGGGAAACGTTGAGGAGATTATTTGCCAGTATGCCGGTAATGATTTGTAATGGGGAGCCTGCGGTCCTTGCCGAAAGCCTTGGGGGTGATTTTGATCCCGGGCGCCCCCTGCCTCCGTTTGTATTCGTTTTGGTCCACCATTCGTGTCACTTTCTCAATATTTCTTTTTGCAAACCCAAGTTTGCGAAGTTGGTCCGCTCCTTTATCTTCCTCCACATAGGCCTCAAGGATAGAATCCAGCAAGGGATAGTGCAGGAGGGAATCGATATCTTTCTGGTCGGGTCTCAGTTCTGCCGAGGGTTCTTTGTCGATAACTGGCTGGGGAATAATTTTTTTCCCGTGAGTATCGTTCACATGGTTGGCAAGAAGGTAAACCAGGGTTTTGGGGACGTCCTTGATGACCGAGAATCCCCCCGCCATATCGCCATATAGCGTACAGTAGCCCACGCTGATTTCGCTTTTGTTTCCGGTCGTGAGGACCAGCCAGCCGAATTTGTTTGAGAGGGCCATGAGCAGGTTTCCGCGAATCCGCGCTTGCAGGTTTTCCTCGGCGATGCCGGAAGATGTTCCCTGAAATGCCTCAGCCAGCGTCTCCTCATAAGCGATCATGAGTTTTTCAATGGGCAAGGTGAGAGTCCGGATACCCAGGTTTTCGGCCAGCTTGCGCGAATCCTTTACGCTGCCTCTTGATGAAAAAGGGGAAGGCATTAATACTCCTATGACATTTTCGGGGCCAAGAGCGTCAACGGCGAGGGCGGCTGTCAGTGAAGAGTCGATGCCCCCGCTCAGACCGACTGCGGCTTTCTGAAAACCGTTTTTGCCAAGGTAATCCCGAACGCCCATGACCAAGCCGGCGTAAATCTCTTCGGTTTCGGATTTGTGCCTGAGATGATGTGTCGGCAGGGGCGGGCGCTTTTTAATATTTGCGGCGGAAGCCCGTATCCTGAACGTCTTGACGTTTGCAGGCGACCCTGGGGCGCTTCCCGTTCGCGCGGATTTAGGCCGCAAGATATCGAGGTCGGCAAAAATCATCTCCTCCTCAAATGAGTTGCCGCATGCAAGGACTTTGCCGTCCGGGGAGACTGCCATGCTCTGCCCGTCGAAAATAAGCTCGTCCTGACCGCCCACGAGATTAGTGAACACCATGAAGGTCGAGTTGTCGCGCGCCCTTGTGCAGAGCATCCGCTCCCTCGCTGCCACCTTAGACACGTAATAGGGAGAAGAGGAGATATTAAAAATAATTTCGGCATTTCCCAGCACGGCCTGCTCCCTTATGGGGTCTCCCGGATACCAAACGTCTTCGCAAATGTTCACTCCGAATAGAGTTCCGTTAAGCCTGTACACCGGGGAGCGCATACCGCATTGGAAGTACCTGTTCTCGTCAAAAACGCTGTAGTTCGGCAGATACCTCTTATGGTACACGTCAACGATCTCTCCATTATGGATGACGGCTGCGGCGTTGTATATGTCTTCTTGTTTATCCACAAAACCCACTATAACCGTTATAGAGCCGGAGGCTTCCTTCACTCTTTGAAGCGCCTTGATGTTGTCTTCAATGAAGCTCGGCTTCAGCAAAAGGTCTTCAGGGGGATAGCCCGTTACGGCAAGCTCGGGGAAGCAGACGATATCCGCCCCCTGCGCTTTGGCGGCGTCGATGTACTCGATAATTTTCGAGACGTTGCTCTCCAAAGCCCCGACGCAGGTGTTGATTTGTGACAGGCCTACTCTTATTGTCTTTGACATTTAAATCGAATTCCCGCCCGCCTGCACAAAACTCAGGCTTAATACATTACAATATTAAACATAAAATTTACCAAAAAATCAACAGTTCCGCAATGTTACATAATAAATTTAACATCATGCTTAACCATGTCCAAAAACCATCATTGCAAACAACAGCCCGACCATACCCCTCAACATGGTAAATATTGTAGCACAAGCGCCGAAGCCCTCGCCGAATTTGACGATTCCCCATTCCGATTTACAATATTAGCTACCCGGAGGATTAAAGTTTTCTGTATTATTGATAGCAATGGCCATTTTATATCCGAAATCACATGAGATAATCGTAATAGGGGCCGGACACGCCGGATGCGAAGCCGCCCTTGCCGCTGCCCGCATGGGATGCAAAACGCTCGTGCTTACCGCCAACATCGACACGATAGGGCTGATGTCGTGCAACCCTTCGGTGGGGGGTGTGGGCAAGGGACATCTGGTTAAGGAGATTGACGCCCTGGGCGGCGAGATGGGAAAAGCCGCGGACGCGACCGCAATCCAGTTCAGGCGGCTCAACACACGAAGAGGCCCGGCAGTACAGGCCACAAGGATTCAGGCCGACAGGGCCCGATACAGGGCGTACATGAGAAGCGTGCTTGAAAACGAGAAAAACATCGAGATAAAGCAGCGTGCGGTCGAGGGGTTCATCTCCCAAGGGGGGAGAGTCGTCGGGGTCAAAACGAGCCTCGGCGAGCACTTTTTTGCCGACGCGACCATCGTCACGCCCGGCACATTCCCCAACGGCTTGATACACATCGGCAACACGCAAATATCCGCAGGCAGGGCCGGCGAGGCCCCCGCGCTTGGCATATCCGAGGCGTGGAGGGAGATAGGGTTCAACGTGGGAAGGCTCAAAACGGGCACACCGCCAAGACTGGACGGAAGGACGATAAGATGGGAGGTGTGCGAAGAGCAGGTCGGTGACCGCAATCCAAAGCCCTTTTCCTTCTCGAACGACAGGATAGAGAGGGAGCAGCTGCCCTGTCACATAACCTGGACTAACGAGAAGACCCACGAGGTCATAAACTCGAACCTGCATAAGTCCCCACTTTACTCAGGAGCGATCAAGGGCGTAGGCCCCAGGTACTGCCCCTCGATCGAGGACAAGGTCGTAAAGTTCCCGGATAAAGAGCGACACCAGATCTTTCTCGAGCCGGAAGGGCTGAGCACCTACGAGGTTTACCCAAACGGCATATCCACCAGTCTGCCTCTAGAGGTGCAGTACGAATTCATACGCACGATCGAGGGCCTAGAGAACGCCGAAATAATGAGACCGGGCTACGCCATCGAGTACGACTACTCAGACCCCACACAGCTTAAGCCCACCCTCGAAACAAAGCTCCTGGATAACCTGTACTTCGCGGGCCAGATCAACGGCACAACCGGTTATGAGGAGGCCGGAGCGCAGGGACTCGCGGCGGGGATAAACGCAGCCCTGAGGGTAAGGGGGCAAGACCCGCTCATCCTGGACCGAAGCGAAGCCTACATAGGCATACTCATCGACGACTTGGTCACAAAGGGCGTGGACGAGCCCTACAGGATGTTCACCTCCAGAGCCGAATACAGGCTGATACTGAGGGAAGACAACGCCGACCTCAGGCTGAGGGAAAAGGGCAGAGCTCTTGGGCTCGTCGGGGATGAGGATTACGAGAAATTCCTCGAGAAGAAACGGACGATTGAGCGGGAACTTCACAGGCTGGAGACGACTAAAATCAACCCGGACTCAGAGCTAAACCAGCTGCTTGAGCGCATGGGCTCTCAGCAGATTAAGAAGCCTTACTCACTGAAAGAGCTACTGCGGAGACCCGATATATCATATGAAGAGCTCGGCCGCATCGACCCGTTGTCTATGACGTTTGTAGGCACGGACATATCCTCTCACATACAAATGGAGATTAAATACGAGGGGTACATAAAAAGGCAGCTTGAGCAATTAAAGAAGTTCAAAAAGATGGAGGGCCTGGAGATTCCCGAGGGCTTTTACTATGACAAGATCCCCGGCCTATCCAGAGAGATCGTCCAAAAACTCAGCTCCGTGCAGCCGAAGTCCCTGGGACAGGCAAGCAGGATATCGGGCATAACACCAGCAGCCATGAGTGTGCTCATGGTTTATTTGCGAAGGGACGAGATGCTCTCAAGTGTCTCTTGATATCTGGGGCCGCTTCCCTTACTTTACCCCCGAACAACGAAGCGCGGCTAAGATTGCCCGCCTAACTCCCGGAAAAAAATCCTAATTTAAATATAATACGGCCTGCTCTTCATAATCCTCAAAATCCCCGCCTACGTAAGCGGCGCCTTCAGGGTTTTCCAGCATATCGACAAGGTCTTTGATCTTCTTCCGGCTTCTCCTTAGCATGAATATAAAACCCCTTAGCGACGTAATCACAAAATTTGACTCAGTCTTCGTTTGCTACAGTTAAAGGAATATCCCCTATCCCGATTATCGCCAAGATTAAAAACCGGTATTTTTAAATGCAACTGGAGATTAAAAAAATAAACAGTGCCGCCATTCGGGGCTCCTTTACCGATGCTTATTCTAGAACAACTCTCTCCGGTTCAAGATGTGTGAAGCTGAATCACTTGGCGCCGAGTTGATCGAGCATTTTGTCAACATCGGTGGTGGGCAGGTTGCACTTGTAGTTACGGCATACGTACGCTGTGGCCTTGCCGTTCAGTCTCTTCTGGCTTTTGGTGAACACCGCAACCTTCGTTATTTCCGGCTCCTGCTCTGAGCTCGGCTTATGGATCACCACTTTGTTGGGAATGAACTGTCCTCTCAGCTTGGCTATCATCTCGCGGGTGTCCTTTTTTTCAAGATCGCCAACTATCACCACCTCGAAAGTCGGCCCGTAGCCGAAGTCTATCCCGACCATTAGCTGCGTGTGACCGGCGGGGTATCTGTTGACGCTCTTATAGAAGGTCTTTCCGATCTGAGACGCCTTCTCTCCAAGCTTAGTGTCCGCGGTAATCCTCTCCAGGCGGAGCAGGTTTAACATGGCCACGGAATTTCCCGACGGTATGGCGCCGTCGTATATCTCCTTAGACCTTATAAGGAGCTTCTCCCCATAGTCGGGTGTGAAGTAAAAGCCCCCTGCCTTCTTGTCCCAGAAATGGTCGATAAAGTCGTCGTTCAGGCTGATCGCCGTTTTTAGATAGTCTACCTCGAAGCTTGCCTCGTAAAGGTCGATCAAACCCATAACCATGAAGGCGTAGTCTTCGACCTTCGCCGTAATAGCCGATTCCCCGTCCCTGTACCGGTGAAGCAGCTTGCCGTCCTCGGTGCGCAGCTTCGTCAATACGAAACCCGCGGCCTTCTTCGCCGCCTCCAGGTACTTGGGCTCCCCAAAGGCCTGGTTAGCCTTCGCTAGGGCGGATATCATAAGCCCGTTCCAGTCGGTAAGCACCTTGTCGTCCTTGTGCGGGTGCACACGCTTTTCCCGGACAGCGAACAGCTTCCTCCTTGAACTTTCGATGCGGCTCTTAAGCTCCTTCTCGGCTATTTTCATCTCAGCCGCTATATCGGACAAGGGCTTTTTGAGATGGAGTATGTTGTTCTCGCCTTCACTGTGCCCCGAGGCCTCTTCCTTGTAGTTGCCCCCTTGCGTGGTGTTGAAAACCCTTAAAAACAGCCCGGCCTCTTTTTCCCCCAGCACATGGGTAACCTCATCCTCGCTCCATAGATAGAACTTGCCCTCCACGCCCTCGCTGTCGGCGTCCTCGGCGGAATAAAAACCCCCTTCGGGCGAGGTCATGTCCCTTAGCACGTAGGCGATTATCTCTTCGGCGGTGTCCTTGTAAATCTCATTTCCTGTGGCGAGGTAGGCTTCAGTGTAGGCCATGGTCAGCATCGCCTGGTCGTACATCATTTTTTCAAAATGGGGCAGGAACCATTCAGGGTCGGTCGAGTACCTGTGGAACCCGAAGCCGACGTGGTCGTACATGCCCCCTTTTCTCATCGACTGGAGCGTCTTCTCCACCATATTGAGCGCAGCAGCGTCCCCGGTTCTCTTCCACTGCCTGAGCAGAAAGAGGAGGTTGTGAGGAGTGGGGAACTTGGGCGCCCTTCCGAACCCTCCGCGCACCTTGTCGAAACGCTTTTGTAGCTGCGCGTACGCGGTCTTGAGCGCGGACTCATCAAGGCTGCCGCCGCCCAGGTCGGCGAGAGCCGAATCGATAAGCGCCCCCGTAATCTTATCGGCAGAGTCCTGGAGGTCCCCGGGGTGATTGTCCCAGAGGTCTTTTATCCTGGGCACAAGCTCCATCATACCCATCCTGCCGTACCGGCTGTTTTTAGGTATATAGGTGGCGGCGAAAAACGGTTTCTTCTCAGGGGTCATCATTATGGTCAGGGGCCAGCCGCCGCTCCCTGTTACCATCTGGCACACGGTCATGTATATGTGGTCGATATCGGGGCGCTCCTCGCGGTCCACCTTGATGGAGACGAAAGTGTCGTTCATGAGAGCGGCCACTTCGGGGTCTTCGAACGATTCACGCTCCATGACATGGCACCAGTGGCATGTGGAGTACCCTATGGAGAGAAAGATGGGCTTGTTCTCTTTTTTTGCCTTCTCGAAGGCCTCATCGCCCCACGGGTACCAGTCCACGGGGTTGTCCTTGTGCTGCAACAGGTAGGGGCTCTTCTCGAACCTGAGTCGGTTCCCTGTGTCAGTCATTTTCTTCTTTTCGACCGCCTCTAGAGTATTTGGGAAAACAGATGACACTAAAAACAGGATTAATATCACTATACCCACCCGGTATGGCGAAACCACATTAATTTCTCTTCTCGTAAAGGGGTTCATGAATTTAGGCTTCCTTATGAATTTTGTTTACACAAAATATAACTCATTAGCTTCAGTTTGGCATCGATAAAGCTAAGCGACTGAAAAATACTTGCACTCCAACTATAAGACGCAACTAACTCTTCGCTGTTTTCCCGCGGTCTGTAATAACGTTTTTCCCACTGCGGATATTTAAGGGATAATTACTCTCGATGCTTAAGTGGTGCCGCAAGGTGACGCAACGCATTAGAGTTTACAACAGCCTATTAATACAGCTACTCATACAAACCATCGGCATTCAGCTAACCTCGAAGCTCTCAACTCTCAAATACGGGGGAAGTCCTTTTTGGTTCCCCTGGACGTAACCGGTTATAGAAATTTTCTTGCCTCCGTCCTCAGCGGCTTTTTGCATCTCATGGAGTTTTTCTCCCCCTACGAACTCCTCCTTTCCGTTCCCTGAAGTCACACTCAGAATAAAAACCTGCTCTGTGCCTGTTACTCTCAATCTCAGCAAAAGCGCTTAGCGGGAAAAAATTACATAGAGAATGCGCACAACATCTAAGCTATACGTCTGACCATAATTTTTACCCCCTGTAAGCTCTCATCACGGCAAATTTACTCTGATGCCGGCCGATAGGATAAAATCCGTTTCCACCTGTGCGCCATTGAGGCTCTGAATTATTGGAAGCTGAATTGATGCCTCAAGAATATAACGCTTAGATGCAAACTGAATTCCCGGGGAGAGAAATAGAGTATGTCCGCCTGAGTTTTCTATTGTCTTACCATCAAGTTCACCTTTTTGTGAATAAATGCCATTCGCTTCAGCCACTAAGTATATAAAATTGGGAGCGCCGACCTCAGGCAATGTCCATGGATAAACCCTAAACTCATAAGCAAGGTCGTAAACCAAATCATCCCCCTTTTCGAAATCGTCCGCTTCGGTGTTGATCCTGTAGATAAAATCCGCGTCCAGCTCATGCCTGCCGAAATCCCAGGTTACAGTTGATACCCAACCTAAAGGGAAATCAATTGACTCAGTTGTAATTGGCTCTAGATCGTCATCACCAGTAGGGAGCTTTATACCCCCTATGAGGGCAAACCTAGCTGTCCCCGATGGATAATCTCTGGCATAAACCGTGTAACGACCTAGTAAAATACTGTCACCTATTCCATTATCATCTTTCTCAGTTCTCTTTCCAGATGAAGGGTCTGTAAATTTTACGTTTCTAAAGATATAAGGAACAATGGCAAAAAGGGACAAGTCAGGCGTTGCGCCATAAACAAGCACATTTGGAATTGCAACCACGTTAACCTCTCTATCAAGGGATGTTGAGTCATCTGTGGCTCTGAGCCACCTCGCTTGAGAGCGGAAAACAAAACCTCCCTTCCTTACCGGAAGGGCGACATTGGTGTTTATACCAGCAGCTAAGACGCCATTTGCTGGAGCTATAAATAATATAGAAAGGAATAGCATACAAAAAGCCACAAGATTCTTTTTAAACATCTTGGCTGTGCTCCTTATTTATTTACCAACTCATAAACCTTATTATGAGTGGTAGGGTATGGTGGAAGCTCAAGAGAAAATTCTACTTCTCCCATTCTATAGAAAACTTCTGAATTCGATTGTTACCCCAATCTACTACAATAATATTTCCATGCTTATCCACCGTTACATCTGTGGGGCGCTCAAATTCCCCAGAACCCGAACCCCGTGTGCCAAAAGAGGTAATAAAGTTCCCTTTCCGGTCAAATATCTGAATACGATGATTATCAAAATCAGCCACGTAAACTCTCCCTTCTGTATCTATGCCTATACCTGTTGCAACATTAAACCAACCATTCAAATCCCCTTTATCTCCCCGCCCCAAAGCCCCTCCCCACTTACGTACAAATGCCCCTTGAGAACTAAACACCTGAATACGGTTATTATATGCATCTGCAACATAAACATTGCCCTCCAAGCCAACATTGACATCTGTTGGATAGTGCAATTTGCCGTTAATCACCTGTCCCGGTTCTCCTATTTGAAGGAGGAACGTTCCCTCGGCAGAAAATTTCTGAACCCTATGATTATAGAAGTCAACAACATAAATGCTCCCGCCTTTATCAACCGCTACGCCTGAAGGTGCATCAAACTCACCCCTACCTTCTCCAGTTCTTCCAAAAATCAAAAGGAACTTCCCGTCGGAGGTGAATTTTTGAACTCTATCATTTCCATACTCAGTGACATAAAGATTATTTTCACCGTCCACATTTATATGCATTGGGATATCAAGTTGTCCTTCTTTCGATCCTTTTTCTCCCCAGCTTAGAATGAACTTCCCATCGTTTGAAAATTTTTGTATCCGATTATTTCCAGAATCGGATACATATACATATCCCTCCTTGTCAACCGCTATTCCAATAGGTTGATTAAACTCTCCATTGCCAGTTCCGTAAGCTCCCCACTCGAGTAAAAACCTTACTTTAGGAATTTCTCCAGCACCTGCTTCGGATTTAAGCAAGAAAATCCCTACAGCAATAACTATCAAAGGTAGCAAGTACTTTAATTTTCTTTTCATAACGGCACCTTAATTAATTCTGCCTTGTAACAAATGCCCAACTCACCACACTCATTCTAAGCAGTTATTATCCCAAATCTAAAAGCCCATAGAGCCAAAGCTCCAATCGTAGAGATCCAAACCACGACTCTACTACTTAAGCTGCTTCCATGCTTTTTAAAATAAATCAGATAATGAGCCCCACCTAAAAGGAGAATAGAAACGATAAAAAGTGGGAAGAGGGCCTCTTTAAAAACGAGCCTTGTTGTCCCTGCTGCACCTATAAAACTAAGCACAGAAAAAGCCGCAGGCATTATGCAGCACCAAGGAAGAGAAAAGAATAGGGCTGCAAGGCTTAACCCCGCCTTTCCTTTCTCTTTGATGTCTTCGGCGTCTTTAACTTCGATTCTTCTTATAATCATCTTTCTATTTTTTCATCATTTCATAAAGCACTAAGACTGAAAAAAGCTTGCTCATAATTGGAACACAAATTCTTTTGGCCTAATTGCTACAGTAAGGAGCAAGAAAAAACGCTACACTCCTACTGGACCTCAAAACTCTCCACACTTAAAGCCGGTGGAACACCTGCCGGGTGCGAATGGACATACCCTGTTACTGTAATTTCCTTCTTTCCGCCCTCTGTTGCTTTTTCCATCTCACTTAATTTCTTCTCGCCGAGAAATTCTTCTTTCTCGTGGTTAGGTGTTGGTGAAATGATAAATACTTGTCTGGAACCCGTAACTCTTAAAGCCGGGTATTGTTTTTCTCCCCACTCGTATTTGGTTAGTTTCCCAGTGGCTTTTATCTTTATTCTCCCGGGACTGAATCCGCTCTCGCGAACTGCCTCGTTAAGCCTCTCTATATCAAGCGATTCATCTTCATTTAATTCAATATCTACTATCCCCGTCTTTAGATTCGCTTCGGCATCTATAACCTCTTGTAGAGCCTTTAACTTCTTTTCAATTCCATATACGCAAAATGGACAAGTCATTCCATCTACCTGCATATCGACACGATTTACCTCTGCAAATGCGGATTGAAGGGACATAAGCGCCGGAGCCAATATCCCTAAAACCAATATCAGTTTTCTAAATCTCATGACCAATACCTCCTCTCCTGTTTTTATAGTTGGTTTTCGTGTTACCTATTTCCTTCATTACCTGCTGATGACACAATCTCCAAGCTCTCTATACCAATTGATGGTGGAACCACCGGATCTTTATGGCCGTGGACTGACCCAACAATCCGCAACACCGTCTTGTCGTCGATAGCCCGGTCTAGAAGTTCGCGGGATGGTTTGGTAAGAGCTTCGTCCATGCCTTCTTTCTCGTGACCATGTTTCCAAGAGTCTTTTTCGTCCTCCCCCTTCCCATGGGTTTTGGATGCAAGTGCTACCTCTTCATACAGGTAGAAACGCTGTTTAAGGGGTGAAGGCAACACCAGCATGTACTTGCCATTTTCTTTGGTGACCATACCTACAAAACGCCCTTTAATACCGCGGAGAGTGAAACCGGCCTTGCGCACCGCATCATGAATTGCACCCAGGTCAAGAGTCTTATCTGCGTGCCAGTCCATAATTGTCTTGCCTTCGTTAATCAATACTTCAAATGATTTGTAGCCCTCGAGCTTCTTAATTTTCTTCTCCAATCCGTAGGCGCAAAATGGGCATGCTAAGCCATCCACTCGCAGGGTTAACTGCTCTACTTGGGCATGGGCGGGCAGCACGGGCAGCACAACAGTCAGAACAAAAGCGCTTAGCATAATAATGATATTTTTTATCATCGATTTAACTCCTTTTAAGTCATGCAATGCAATTAAAAGTGGTATTCGGCAGCAAAGACGACACGAACGCTGCTGCTGTCTTGGTTCCCGTTCAGATTTTCATACACCGGGAACTGAGCCCCTCCTTTAAACATGATGTTCCGGTACGACAACAATGCCGTTGGACCGAGCCAGATTATGTTACCCCCTGTATCAGGTAGCCGAACGCCCCTCAATTCGTCCTTAAACTCAAATTCAGTGTTCATTTCAACCAGCGTGACCAAATCCCATTCGAGGTACTCGCGCCGCCACGGCCGGTAGCCAATCGCCCCATCGATAAACAACCGGTCACCTGGATCGCGACTACCGCTCTCGGTGCGAAACCGATAACGGGCAGTAGCAAAGTGATACCAAGTTCGGGATTCATACCCGTAGCTCCCACCGAAGAGAAAATCGGTAGTCCCGGTCCCGAGCGCCGGCTCCGCATCGTCATCGCCAGTTGGCACCTTAATCCCGAAGATGCCCGACACCTTGTTCTGAGCGCCCAACGTATCTCTCTTGAAGAAGCGGTATTTGGTTCGGAACTCGATGTCCCCCAGGCCACGTTCTGTCTCACCTCCCACCTCCCGTCCAAGGATTTGCGGCACCTTCAAGATGAGTGACAGATTGTCTTTCAGCCCGTACAGGATTTCATAATTCATCACCGCAAGCTGTTCGCCTTTTGCATCCTCGAACTCGAACTCTACCTCGATACCGAAACCGCCCTCAAAAATTGTCTCCGGCCCCAGGCTGAACACCGGCTCGTGGGCCAGGACGGGCGTGGAAAGCAATCCCACAAGAATTAGCAAAGCTGATAGGGGCAGTGGATACATCCGATAGATTAACGTTATGCTTAGCACGTTTCAGGTCTCCAACCATCGCAGAATGGGCACGATTGCATAGGAGATAAATACCCCGATTCCAACAATCACCACTGAACTCCAGAACATGACTGTCGTGAAGCGACCGGCCACCTCGCAGCCGCTACCGCCGGTGACCGCGCAGGCGACCGTACCCTTGGGACGGAACAAAAGAAATCCGTTAAATAAAAGCATCAGCCCCGCCACGAGAAATATCCAATCCTTATGCCTGGAAAGGGGAATAAGCCACGGGAAGGTGCTCGTCAACGCTATAACTGCTGAGCCACCTGCCAGGGCAGCAACGCTTGCTGGTAGGACGCAGCAAACCAATGTGCCAGTGGAAGTAAACAGGGTTGCGAAGCCGGTAAGCCGCTGAACAAGGGGGCGTTCCAGCCTGATGCGACCTTCGTTTGTGGGTATCATCAGCTCTCCACCTGATCAAGAAAATCAAGTATCGGACACTCGCTGACTGGGCCCCTCCCCTCACAGGTCGCTAGGAGTTTCACGAGAGCTTCCTTTATCTTTTGAAGTGCTCGGATCTTCTCCTCGATATCGACTTTCTTTGCCTCCGCCAGCACACGTATCTCCTCGCAGGTCGTGTTCGGATCGATACGAAGGTAGAGCATCTCATTTATTTCCTTGAGAGTAAACCCAAGCTCCTTGGCGCGCCGGATGAAGCGCACCCTGACAACCGTCTGTTGAGGATACTGCCGATAGCCGGACTCTTTGCGGGGCGGCTCGGCAATCAGACCTTGCCGCTCGTAGAACCGGATCGTCTCGACCCCGACACCGGCCAGACGGGCGACTTTTCCAATCGTCAGCGACTGCATGGTCACGCCTCCTTTTACGTTTCTTATAAGTATAAAGTCCGTACTATACTACAGAGTCAAGTGTTTCTTTCTAACCCTGCAAATTAGTTGTATTACGTGATAAAGAAGTGCGCTCGACCGGTGCGCAGCCGGCTTAATAAAACGCTGTGCCGACGGTCTAAGCCGTTTTTCGGGAGGGAAGTCGGTAATATCGGGGCAGAAAATGCAGATTGAGATATGGATTTGGTATATTTTTAAGATTCTAAAGATGCAGCTGCTCGTACATCCCGCCCGCGGGCCGCTCCCTCGAAAGGTCCCCGGCGCGGCGAAGCTCCTGCCTGAGCTCACCGTCTGTGATTAAGTCGGCAAGGGCCGTACCGGCGCCGTATGAAATCATAAGCCCCCTTCCCGTATGGGCGCAGCACTCATACACATTTAGTAAGCCCGGAACCCTGCCCAGAAAACCCGACCTGTCGGGGGTTTCGGCATAAAGCCCGGCCCACCCCCTGAGAAACTTAAGCCTCTCGAACTTGCTAATCCTATTGTAGAGCGGCGACCATATATATCTGAAAAACGGGCTGTCCTCGTCCATCCCGCCGAAATCGAACCGGATATTGTATCCATACTCCTCGTCGATATTCGAATACCCGACGAGTATATTCTCCGCATCCTTATGAAAATAGACGTCTGAGGTATCGATAACCATTCCGTACCCGGAGAGGTCGACGTCCGGGCAATTGATGACCACCATCTGCCTCCTCCGGGGCTTAACTTGGCTGTCGGTGAAACCGTAGAGCTGCGCAATCCTGGGCGCCCAAGCCCCTGCGGTGTTTATCAGTGCGCCGCAACCGAAGGAAAGCTCTTCTCCCCCCGTTGGAGCATCGCTACTCAGAAGGCAGTCCTTTATCGCCTCAGACCTGTCGGCCGACCCTCCGTCCATTCCCTTAGAGTATAGAAGCACAGCCTTAACGCTGGTCACCGAGCCGTCCTTCACCGCTATGTCTGTAACGAAGCATCCGTCAACGAACTCAACGCCCAGTTTCCGGGCTTTTTCTCTGTAATACTCCCGCAGGGAATAGTGGTCGAGCAGGCCGGACTTCCTTGAAATTGAAACACCCGCAATGCCTTCGGTATTGTCGACAAACGGCAGTATGTCGGTAATTCTGTCATGAGCGTACAGCTCGACATTGAGGCCGTACTCTACATACAGGGGGTAATTGCGTTGTATTTCTTCCCAGGACTTATCGCCGTGCATCCAGTAGTAGCCGTGCTGTCTGAACTGCACCTCTTCCCTTATGGTCTCGTAAAAATCGATGGAGTATTTGCATAGCTCTATATTGGCGCGGTTCCGCCAGGTAGACCTCACTCCACCTGCGTTCTTAAGGGTGGAAGAATGCTCCCCTTCCAGGTCAACATCGATTACGCCGATACGTGCGGAGCCGTCGAGTTTCTCAGCCAGGCACATCGCTCCGGCGGAGCCTAAAATGCCGCCTCCGATGAAAAGGAAATCGAAATGCTTTTCAGCCACCGCAATACCCCCATTTGAGCGACTCTACATTTGAGAAAAAGCTCCTTTGCCTATCCTTCAGAAACAGCCCCCTAATAAATTGTATAACCAATCCAACATTATTTTTCGAATATAAATCCCCACGACGAGCCTTATAGCAGTTAGGTGCGGCTTCCTCCCATCTCACGCTCCCGTGCCGGAAGGCTTGCCACTCCGCACGCCCATAGGCCCGTTCTGAGAGGGGAAACGAAAACGTCCTCCACGCCCTCCTCTTCGAGCCTCCCTGCCCATGTGAGGTGGTCGTAGTGCACCCGCCGGACGTCTATCTCCACCTTCGACCCGGAGAACTCAAGCACGCCGTAGTGCACGGCGGGGTCGCCGTCGTTGTCCGGCTTCCCTACAACGCCGCAGTTTAGAGCAAAACGTCCGTCCTCAAGGGTGTAAACCCATGGAAGTCCCGTATGGGTGCAGACAAACCCGTCCACATCGAATTTTTTCAGGTATCCGGCGATTTGACTCTCTTCGATTTCCGATTCGTAAAGAAACTCGTTTGTCTGCTCAGGGCTGCCGTGGCACAGCAGCACGCGTTTGCCGCCGCATTCTATGAGGACGGCATCGGGCCATGTGCTGAGCCACCTTATGTTGTCCTCCGAGAGAGAGCCGAGAGCGTATTCAAAGGCAAGACAACCCAGGCGCTCGTCCTCAGGGGAGGAATAGCCGCAGCCGCAGGTCTCCTCTCCCCCAACGGCCTGCTGCTCATGGTTGCCCGC
The DNA here is from genome assembly GCA_022564935.1 of Candidatus Dadabacteria bacterium. GTDB lineage: Bacteria > Desulfobacterota_D > UBA1144 > Nemesobacterales > JADFKM01 > JADFKM01. The sequence continues at coordinate 13,110 of JADFKM010000024.1, read as the reverse complement.
GACCAGAATATCGAAGTTGTTTATAACTGTGTCTATCACTTCGTCGCTGTGGCCGCAGAAACCTATTGCGTCGCCGATAAAGCAGAGCATATCGCAATTTTGGGAGCGGGTATCCATAATACAGGCGTCCAGCGCCGGCAGATTGCCGTAAGCTCCGCCCATAACGGCCATCCTGTTCACGCCGGGCAGCTGGTGAAATTTAAGTTCTCCCGACATATCCGAGCAACCTCACACTACCCTACCAACATAATACATCCCTCAGGCTACAATTACCTTTTCCCAAAAAAAATGCCCACGATGTAGCCCAGTACACACACGCCGAGCCCGAACACGTTGACCCCCAGGTCGTCGGCATACTTACCGGAGCCTATGTCAATCCACGAGGGGAAAATCCTAATACCCGTACTCCCCTCGATAACGACCAGCACGCCGAACAAAAGCCCGGGCCAGAAGGCGAGGTGGAAGCTCACGGCGCCCGCCCTCTTGATGAACGAAAGGAGGAAGATCGGGGCGAGCCCCATCACCATAGTCCCGCTGATGGTGGTGGCCGAGATTATGGCTGGGCCGACCTTATCGCCCATGTAAATGCTCAGCAGCGGCAGGTTGCCGAGCAGCGCTATAGCGGCCATGATCCACATACCATACCGCACTTCCATTTTGGTCGGCTCCGCTTTATTCGACGGCCAGTCGCGCGCGGCCAGCTTGGCCGAGCTTGAGAACGTCGAATCGAGCGTTGAGCCCGCGCTCGCGAGCATAATGGCATTGAATACCAGAAGCATTGGCAGGCCGAACGCCGCGGGCACGGCTACCGACGGGTTTCCCTCGATGCCGAAGCTCCGTGCGTAAAGGCCGACGATGCTGAAGAGCAGAATAAACACGCCGCTTATCACGCCCGCAAGGATCATCCCTTTGACCATTCTTCTCGGCTCAATGATAAACGCCCTGTCCGTTAGAACGGGGTCGTGGAACGGGTAGCTGAGGGTCTGAACCAGGGCCAGGCCGCAGAACGTAAGCCCCGCCATTTGGGAGGCGGCGTCGACTCGCGGCAGGCCGCTCTGAGCAAGCCCGGGGGTGAGCGCAGTGAGTATTATGACAAGCAGCACGGCGGCGATAACCATCTGAGCGCCGTCGGTGAGCATACTGCTCCGCAGCCCCCCCCTCACGCTGTAGTAAAGGGTGAACGCGGTTACGACCACGGCGGCCGTCCAGTAGCCCTCGCTCCCCTCCGGCCCGAAATACAGGGACGTCACCTTCGTATTCGACCACACCTCATTCAGGAGCCGGACGGCAATGGCGATGAGGAACAGTTTTGCGCAAAGAGAGCCGTACTTCGAGGTGAGGAACTCGGCAAGAGAGCCGTGGCCTCCACGCGTCCTTATGAAATAAATGGCAACGGCAGCGGTGAAGAAGCTGATGTAGTAGAGGCTGTATCCGATACCTCCGAACACCCCGAAAGCGCTTGATAGGAAGGCGGCGTTGGCTATCGACTTGGCAAATATCCACGTAACGGCGGCGCTTGACACCAGAAGAACGAGGCCAGGCTCGGCCCCCGTAGCAGAGCCGCCCCTATAGAACTGAGCGGGGGTGACCCTTCGGGGGGTCATCAGGTATACCACGATCCCGTAAACGATTAACACGCCCCACAACAATGATGTTGAAGTCGTCAAACCGATACCCTGACTGTCGGATCAAAATTTGTACTGAAGCTCGGTGAGGAGCATAGGCACCCACCTGCCGTCCCCGAAACCCCGGATCGAAGACGGGCCGTCGAAGTAGTGGTAGATGCCGTCTACTTGCAGCCTCACGTTGGGGTTCACGAACCAGTTTATGCCCCCGGTGAACGCCCAGAGCGTGTCGCCGTCAGTGCCCGTGTCGGCGTCGAGATGCGCCAATTCCGTCCGGAAAAGAAGCTGCAGCCCTCCGAGGGAATCGCCGAAGATAAAATACGCGGGCTGCACGAAGCCGCCGAGCAGACCCACGTCGTCGCCCTGCGGCGAGTCGAAATAAAAGACCAGCCCTTCGGCCCTGAAGCTGTACGGGCCGCGGCGCCAGAAGATGTCGCCGCCAATGCCAATACGCTTTCCCTCAATCGTCACGGACACGTACCTGTCGAACCCCAGGTCGAACAGGCTGAGGGTTTGCTCTCTCTCCTTGCTGTAATCAAACGCCACGCCCGCGGTCAAACCTTCATAAATCTTGAACTTGAGCTTGGCCAGTATCTCCTTGTCGCTGTTGTTGTCGGAGAAATTCGAGTTAGCCCTGCCGTTTCCGTTATAAATCCCCAGGAAATACTTGATCCAGTCCCCATTCCCTAAAACGCCGTGAACCATGCCGCCGAACTGCACGTCGAGCGCCGGAAGCAGGAACATGCTGTTTAGCGCCAGGAAACGCTCCACCGTGTCGAAGTCCCTTGAGCTCCTGGAGTTCTCTTCGCTGAACGGTATCACGTACTTCCCCACCCGCAGCTGCAGGGCCTTGCCGACAATCTGCCAGTTGAGCCAGGCCTCTACAAGGGCGAAATCGGAGTCCTCGGCGTTCGCAGTCCCCGGGCCGCCGTCTATCTCGATAAAGATCTCCCATTTCTCGAACAATGTAGCAAGGAAATCGAGCCTTGCGCGGCGGATGGAAAAATCTCCCATGCCGTCGCCCCTGTCCAGCGAGTCGTCAAAAACAGAGCCCACCACCTGCACGTATCCAAGAAGGCGGAAATGGTAGTCCTCGCCGCGTAAGAAGAACCCCCCTCCACCGGGGTGCAGCCCGAATTCGGGGCCGGGTTTTTTGTCCCCCTCCAGTTCGCTATCAGACGTAGCTTCCCTCGCTATATCATCTACCTGGGGAGTATCGATGAGTGTACCGTCAGTTGAGCCGGGCTTCGCAGGAGTATGCCGCGGCTTCTGATGGGGCGCGGGCTGAGGCTCCGCTCCCTCCTTCTCCTTGAGCCACCTGTTCAGCTCCTCCACCTGCTCTCTTAAACGCGTGTTTTCACTCTCGACCCTGTCGAGCCTCTCCAAGACCCCCTGTAGCTGCTCCTGAAGCCTCTCTATATCGTCTTCGGCTCTCGCATCCCATAACGAGATGCTTACTAGAAAAGCTAAAATTATAGATGCTTGCAGTAATCTTCTATAAATACTTATCAAACCGTGCTCCCTTGATTCCCGCTCACCCGCGGCAGTATTGTGCCAAAGCCTAACGATATACTAAAGATCAATCCCCTTCAATCGCGCCCCCGCAGGAGCTTCCCGCCCCGGCGGTGCACCCGAAACAGTGCCTCGCAGTCACTATATCTCGGTTGGCAAACCCGGCGGGGTCGAAATCATATACGGTCGGGCGTTTCCCGTCGGAGGCAACCGACTCCAGCTCCAGCATCTGGTTGAAGTCGCAGTCGTAGACCTTCCCGTCCCAGGACACCGAAAGCGTGTTCCGGCACATCAGCCCCGGCACTGTGGCGGGATTGAATGAGTTTACAAGAAGCTCCATATAGGACTGCAAATTGCCCGACTCTTCGAGCCACTCCAGAAAACGCGATATCGGCATGTTGTTAATTGTAATGAGGCGGTCGAAACGCACGCCGTGTTTCGTTGAAAGGTGCTCTTTCCATTCCCGCTCCATCGACGCCTGGGAGCCGGAGAGGTAAGCGCCCACGGGATTGGTCATAAGCGTGAGCCTCCTGTCGGGGTCGCCGCTCCCGTAGCCCACACGGTTCAGCCGCTTCAATGCCTCTATGGATCTCTCAAACGTGCCCTTGCCCCTCTGCGCATCTGTGTTCCTGCGCCTGTAATGCGGGAGAGAGCAAACCAACTCGACCTTTCTCTGAGCCAGCCACTGCGGAAGCTCCCTGAAACGGGGAAGCAGCAGCACAGTGAGGTTGCAGCGGTCGATAATGTGCTTGCCCCGTTTGACGCACTCCTCCACGAGGTAGGCGAAATGGGGGTTCAGCTCCGGCGCGCCTCCGGTGATATCTACCGTGTGGGCTTCGGTTTTGTCGAGCGCCCGGAGGCAGGCGTTAATAGTTTCCTTGTCCATGTTCTCTTCGATGCGGTCGGGGCCGCTGTCCACATGGCAGTGCCTGCAGGTCATGTTGCAGAGCTTCCCCACGTTTATCTGGAATATCTCAAGCTTCGAGGGTCTGAGCGGAGCAAGCCCACTTGTCTCGACGGCTTTTTCGAACCTGCCGTCACTGGGGGCATGGGAAAGGTCGAGAGACTCAAGAACACGGGTTTGGTAGCGCGCATCGGCTAGGGGAAGACGCCTTGCACTGAGCGTCGTGGTGCCCTTGGGGCCCGCTTCGGCGCTCGTCAGGTCAATATCATCCCCGGCAAAATTTCCAAGCCGCACGGGGATCTCAGCCATACGAACCTCCATCTGGTTTTAGAGCAGTCCGAACCTGCAAACTACATCGAAGACTTCTTTACCTGCTCGAGCATCTGCAAGCCGTGTACGAGCGACGCCCCGCCCCTGATCGCTGTGGAGACATGAACGGCCTCGGTCATCTGCTCGAGGTCGGCCCCCTGCCGGAGCGACTCCTTCGTGTAGGCGTCGATGCAGTACGGACACTGCACCGCATGGGACACCGCAAGGGCAATGAGGGCCTTCTCCCTCACGGAAAGGGCCCCGTCCTCGAAAACTGAGTTATAATAAGAAAAGAATTTTTGTGCCAGCTCCTCGTTCCCTTCACTTATCTTGCCAAAGTCGGCGAGGTGCTCAGTCTTGTAGTAATCACCCATAACAGCTCCTCCTTGATGTAATTGAAAAAACGCTTGAGCGCACACCCCGATATTTAGATGCAACGCGGGGGTTAACGTTTCATTGCTCAACTCCTTGATTATATCATGCCGGATAATATCGGCAGAGTTTACTTTGTGTGCCGATAAATTAAAATATCACTTGGGTAGTTTAGTGTATAGTATGGGCGATTAGCTCAGTGGATAGAGTGCTGGCCTCCGAAGCCAGAGGTCGGGGGTTCGAATCCCCCATCGCCCGCCACTATTATCTTCTGTGTTTTAGAGGAGTTAGGTCAATAACTGACGAGTCTCCTTCTTCTTGGTTTGCACCTTTGGTGTCCATTTGGGTGGATATGTAAATGTTGGGATAGGTGGATTAATTTAAGAATCTTATTGCTAATTCAGTTAGTTACAGTTTGTACGGATTAGTATTAACAGCTCCTCTAAACGCCCTTTTCGCCCGCGCCGTGCGTCCATGACTGTGCTTGATCATTTGGTTATTTGAATATTTAGAATAGGATCATCCCGATTTCGTAGTTTTGCCCCTTATTTTTACAGACCCAAGTTAATTCTTGTAACTCTGCCATTTAGGACGTGCCCAAATTTTCACATATATACTGTTGCAAAAACGAAGCCCTTTAAAAATAATACACTATATGATAGTATATTATTAGATAATATACAGGAGTTATTACCAATGCCGAAAGATTCAACCAGAATTTCCTTTGTAACACAGACAGGAAAGCGCAAACGCCTGGATGGTATAGCCAGAGCCTTCGGAAAAAATCTGAGCGCTGTTATCAATGAGGCGCTTGACCAGTACATCGAGCTTCACGAATGGCAACTCGCCCATATTCAGAAAGGAGTGGAGGCCGCCCGACGTGGTGATTTTGCCAAGGAAGCCGAAGTAAAGGATTTTTTTGATAAACACGGCCAGTCTTCATGAAGCTGAAATGGACACGCCTTGCCCTACAGGACTTGCGCCATTTACATGAGTATATAGCTGATGATAATCCTTCAGCAGCAAGTCGCATGGTCACTCGTATTCAAGAGGCAACAGAACGTTTGAAAAACCATCCTCAAATGGGAAGGCCAGGGCGGGTGCAAGGAACACGAGAACTCGTCATAGCCGGATCGCCTTACGTTGTGGTTTATATTTTGGGAGATACTGAAATCCAGATTGTAGCCATTATTCATAGTGCCATGCGTTGGCCCGACACTTTCCATTCGGCAGACCTTTGAAACACTATTATTCTTTTGCGTAAATTTTGGCAACTGTTAAGTGTTGCAAAAAGGAACGTTTATGCAACACTAAGAGGCAGGCTTGTAACTGCCTGAAATTGTTATATCCTGGATTTGCAAAAACCTGTTGCAAAATTAAGGTAGCAAAAATCATGAATTATGGCTATGCCAGAGTCTCAACAGACGAGCAGAGTTTAAACCTTCAACAGGACGTCCTGGAAAGCGCAGACTGCGAAAAAATCTTTAAGGATGTGGGCATATCGGGCGCCGCAATAAACCGCCCAGGTTTTGATGACGCTTTAAGCACTTTGCAATCAGGTGATATTCTCACGGTCTGGAAACTCGACCGTCTAGGCAGATCATTACCGCACCTTATCACCATTATCGAAGAACTTGGCAAACGAGGTATAGGGTTTAAATCCTTATCCGAAGCCATTGATACCACAACGGCAAGCGGTGAATTACTGTTTCATATCATGGGATCACTGGCACATTTTGAACGAAAGTTAATATCAGAACGCACAAAAGCCGGATTACAGGCCGCAAAAAAAAGAGGCAAGCGCCTAGGCCGCCCCCCGCGCTTGTGTCTCACATCTATCTAAACTTCTTCATAATGCATCGACGTGAGAGATAAAAAGAGCAGGGAAAAACGTCACGAGTCCGGATTTATGTATTATCTTTGGGAATATATGAAGGATGCAGGGGTGGAATCAGCAGGTAGAGCCGAATGAAGGAGTTTTGATTGGAATATCCGCTCGCCGTTCAAGCCGGAAGGCGTGGGCTTGGATAGATATCTCATTCCGCATCGTTTGTCTCATCCTCTCTGTATCATTTACCCTCACCTTCACATATAGTGCGCAATAAATTGCTCAGCTCTTGTCCGATGTTTTTGAAAGTCGTCGTAGAACCGCATCTGAGCCGTGGCTTTCGCCCTGTTCTGCTCGTAGAGGCTGGGATAGCGCTCCCTGTCGAGCGTAAAGTATGTTTCCTCGAAGGCGTCGGTAATAAATCGGGCCGAAAGCTCCAGCGTGACCGTCGCAACCCCCTCGGAGATAGCCGCTTTCTCATCTCCGCTCAAAAAGGCCGCCTCCGGGATGTACCCTTCCATCATGCTCTGGAAAATATCGAGGTCAAAACACGAGCCTTCCTCCTTGCAACCCTCCTCACCATCTTCCGAGCTACCGCACCAGCTCCTCACCGCATCGCCTATGTCGATGACGACCTTATCCCTGCCGAGCGTATCGAGGTCAAGCAAACAAACCGCCTCTTGGCCGCTTTCATCGAACCTGACGTTGTTCAGTTTCAAGTCCCCGTGGATAACCCGGTCGGGAAGTTTTTGGAGCGACTTTTCCATGTTTTGATACTCCGCCAGCACACGCTCGGCAAGTGGAAAAAGAGCGCTGTACTTCTCTGTACCGCGGTAGGCACAAGCGGTTTTATCCAGGCCAGTCATGATCGCTTCGATGTCATGAAAACCGGGTATCTTGTGTAGAAACTCGTAATCCAGCCCGTACAGCGCATTGTGAAACCTGCCGACGAGTGAGGCTGCCTCTTTGGCCATCCGGGCAGTAATCCCTTTTTCGCAGGTCATGCCCGGTATATACGTCAGCATGCGCCAGCAGCTACCATCCAAAGTGATTCCGAGCTCCCCTGTCAACGTCCGAACCAGCTTCGGCGTGATGAGACCTGCGGCTTCCAGGCGGTTCGTTATCACATCCATATCCGTTAGCACCAAAGGCGAAAATATCCTGTGCAGCTTCTGAAGGACATAATTATGTTCATCTTTCTTTTCGCCCGGCCCCGCCAGCGTCTGTACCAGGAACGTCTCGTTGATCCTGCCGCCGCCGTATCTCGATATATCGACGACCTTGCCGATATCGAACATCCACGCAACAGAAACGATGTCGTCCACGCTCAGGGAACCGCTATTGATCCTATCCATGCTACAGATATTTATATACGAAATGGAATGATTTCTCACGCCCTCCGACCAGCCGCCAAAGAATTTGCAGCGCTTACCCGGGAGGCTCGGAGGTATCCAACAGCTCTGAACAGAATACAAAAGCAAGGGTGTGTTGTTCCGAATATTGAATCAAACAGTCTTCCATTACATCCCCCTATATGCCCCCCAGCGGCTACACATACATCAAGGCCACCCGGCCGACCACATCCTCATACCGAACTCCACCGGGGATATCTTCAGACCATAGGACAGCGGCATAAAGAACAGAAATCCGGCGATGAACACCGTCACCAAAGTTGCAAACAGTATCAACCTCATTCGAGGGCTGGTTTTCATGCCGTCAAAAAGAAATAGGGCCGTTATCACCACCGAAAATACTAGAGCGGGAATGTAATGGTAGAGGAAAAACACCCCGTGTATGAAGAAAAAGGGGAAATAGCTTGCAAGCCAGCCCGCGTATAGAAATACCTTCGTATCATCCGGCTCGGCTTTCCAAACGAACACTGCAAACAGCATAGCAAAAAAGACAAACCACCAGATAAACGGATTGCCGAGGAGATAAACGGCAGACAACTCGTTGTCCGACAATCTCAATATTCCGAACTTTACGGGGCGCTCCATAAGGGGCCACTCATAAAATTTGCTCCCGTACTCACTCCCCTCTAACAACACGGCGTTGGAAAAATACATGTTCCGGTTAAGCTCAGCGTACTTTTTCCAAAAGTCCGGCTCACTCAGCGAATCATCGTCAGCGAACTTCGAGCCCAGAAGGGACTTTTGAAACTGTGGCGACATGGACTCATCACCCGGGCCGCTGTTTGGAAGCAGTGCAAAATGTATCCAGAAAAGGCCCGTATAAATCAAGAACGGAATGCCAATAAGGTTAATAGCCCTTGAAAAAACCAGACCATAGGGGTACTTACGGCCGCCTAAGCTCTGGTTGATGTCCCAAAGCGACACCATCCACACAAGCCCGAGAAACCCCAGGCCCGTCCATTTCACCGAAATCGCTAAAGCGAGACATATGCCGGAGCCCGACAAGTGATATGGGCCGTTTGAAAAATTCCTGTGCCAAAAAAAAAGCGCCAGGCCCAGAAAACCGAAGAACCACAGCGTGGAATCAAGCAATATGAAGTGAGACTGGGTAAGAATCGCATTCTCAAAAACTATTGCCAAACCGGCAAAGAAAGCCGCCAAGACAGACCCCCTCAAAGACCGCACGAAAAAGAAAATACAAAGGGGCATAAGCGCCCCGAAAAGATTGGGCAAGACCCTTAGCAATATGTACCCATTGTCGGGATACGCCGCTCCGATTCGGGTGAAATTATATTCGGGAACGAACCTGAAAATGTATGAGAACAGGGCTATAAGCAGCTTGCCGAACGGCGGGTGGATGTCGAAATAGTAAGTGCCCTCGAAGTAATGCTTTACTAACGTTGAGAAGTAATACTCATCGAACACCACATAGGGCGGGTGCCAGATAAACGCAAATCTCGTTACTAACCCCAAAACCACAAGGGCTATCAGCAGGGCATATTTGTGCGTGACAATATCTTTGAAGGAAAGTCCTGTCTTATCTTCAGCTTCTTCCGACATGCTAAAGCCTTCTCTTTATTCTCGGCCGTGCGCCCTCAGATGACAAACCTCAACTATACAACCTGCTCAATCCCGACACAACACTCGGGTCGTTCCTGAGGTTCTCATTCGCTAGCTATGTGAAGCGCCCTTTACATCGGAGCTCCGAATTCCCAGTCATCCCCTCAACTCAGATTTCAAGCTTCAATTATACCCCTATAGCAAGCAATTAGAGACCCATACTGACACAAACATGTGGAGTTTTGGCACGGAGATAAGTGTGAAGGGACAGGGGAGCCTGAAAACCACATCGGTCTCAGGCTCCCCGCATTTGCTTTACGCGTTAAGGCGCTATTTGCTCAAAGTGCGGAGGTAGGTGATGACGTTAATGATGTCTTCTTCGCTCATGGTCGCCGCCCAGCCGGGCATGAAAGGCGACTTGCCCACGGAGGGGCCGCCCTCGCTTATCACCCTGAAGAGATAGCCGTCGGACAGAGTTCCCATATAAGCCCCGTCAGTCAAGTTCCGAGGCTTGGGGTGTAAACTGACCGAAGCGGGCCCGTCGCCCTTGGCCGAGGAGCCGTGGCACGCTGCGCAATTTGCATCATACTTTTTCTTCCCCGAAGAGGCATCGCCCTTTTGCATTGGCCGCTCTGCCATCTTTTCTGCCCTCACCGGTTTGACTGCGGCAACAGGCTTCATGGGCGGGTTGTTGTTATCCTGCAGGAACTTCAAAATAGCCCTCGCCTGGCCTCCGGGGATGTTTCCTACGACTCTCATGTGACCCATAATAATCGACCACTGAGCGTCGTTGAATTCGTTCAGTCCCCTGAAATTGTGGCACCTGCCGCAGTTTTGCGCCCACAGCTCGGAGCCGCTCTGTTCCTCTCCAATCGAAACTGCGGCGCCCGACGCGGTAAAAGAGATGCAAACAAACACAACTGCCGCCGCCCTCAAACTTCCTTTAAATAATCCCTTAAAAAGGTCATTCATGATTTTGTCCTCCTTGCTTTCTTATGGCTTAGAAACCAAACGCCAGTTGTACCAGGAAGTTATCGGACTGCCCCTCATTTAACTGGTAGGCAATCTTGAAAGGTACACTCGGCATAATCCAGTAGTTGATTCCGAAGGCAAACTGAGACAGGTCCTCCCCGGGCCTGTACACCCTGCCGTACCTGACCACAGGCTCAAGCCTGTTAATGAAATTCTGTATCTTCGGGTTGGCAAGTGTGATATCCGAAACCCTCCAGGCGCCCTGCAGGTAGAAGCCGTTCCTGTCCTCGTCGTCCCCTTCCTCTCCTTCGTCGTGCTGCAGGCGGATGAACTCACCCCTCAGCTCAAATCCCCTGTAGTGTAGCTCTCCGTCCAAACCTAAGAGAAAGACGTCTATGTCGCTGCCAACGTCGGCGTACATGAGCGAGGCGCCAAGCTCTATGTTCCATACGGGAAGGATGCCTATTCTACCGCCGACGGCCTTGTTGGAGTTGAGGTCTGTGAAGTTCTCGCTGAATTCGAGCTCCACGGCCCTTGCCGCCGCCAAAGCAGCCCCTTCTTCCGTTGGCTCCTCTTCATGCTCTTCACTCTCTTCATGCTCTTCCATCTCCAGCCGCGGGCCGTTCGTAACATAGAAGGCGTAGTTGATCTTCGAGCCCTTCCACAGGGGTAGCGGAGCCCCTCCCCGGAGCTGAACGCCGACGTCGGAGAGAATTGGTACTATGCCGCCTCCCCCGTGGCCGTGGCCGTAGATTATCGGCAGCGCTGGCATCTTGTTTATCCACGTGGGATGCAGCCTCTCGGAAAATACGTTAAAGGGAAGCAGGAACTTTCCTGCAACGAGGGTCAGGTAATCGTTCAGGATGATGTCGATCTCGCCTATTTCCAGCCCCACCTCCAGCTCGTCGTCTTCCAGTTCGAACTCAGGCGCGATAATGAAATGGATCCTGTCGGTGAGCTGGTAGTGGAAAATAGGGGTGAATATTGCCGAGAACGTGGACGGCTCGTCATCGGGGTTGGTAAAAGCCGCGGCACCGTATCCGCTCAGGAAAAGCTTTGAGGTATTGAACACACTGAACTTCTCAATCCTGCGGTCTACATACCTCCTCAAATTCGCCACCTCAGATTCGATCAACCTCTCCTCAGCCTTCATTTGCTCTATGAGCTCCCTCTCTTCCGCCCTCTTCCTCTCCATAACTTCTATCCTCTCCCTCAGCTTCTCCATCTCCCGCTTAAGCTCCTGTATCTCCCTGTCCGTATCCGAGCCCCCCGCCACAGAGCTACCCACACTCCAGGCCAAAGACATAGACAGAGTCAGGACTATGAAAATAAGAACTTTAGTGACTTTAAACATCTTAAACCCTCCTTTTTTTATAACATTTATTGTCGTTATTGAAACTTCATCATATCAACACGGGAGCGCCATTGATTTAGTGAGTACTTGCTATCATTTTATTCCAAAAAAAATTTTACATATATCCGCTCACAGGGTTTTGTTATTGATTAATCACTTATTCATCATCTTACCCGAATATACGTATATGCACAATATCCTTTTTATAAAAATCATAAGACCCACCTATTAATGCATGTGTATGCTTAAAATTGTGCGCACATGCAGTATAATACCCGCATACAAATACCCAAGTTCAATCAAACACGGTACAAATCTCATGTATTAAAGCAACCCGCTTTTAGATAGCCCTTTACTATTAATATAATAAGTTTTTTAAGTTTTCAAAGGGGCAATATAATAATTCCCTAATAGAGGCTGATTGCTCGAATCCTTTACCTCTTGTACCTACCCATCAACTGCCCCTGGGCCAGTATGTGGCCTTCCATGGCGCTTAGAAGCTGCTTTTTCGACGCCCCGGGGCTGAGCTCCAGCTCGGTGTCGAGGGTGTACAGCTTGAAGTAGTAGCGGTGAGTGCCGCCGGGCGGGCAGGGGCCTCCGTAGTCAGACCGTCCCCAGCTGTTTTGACCATGTCGCGTGTTGTCGGGAAGGTCCGCATCTGACGCAACGGCCTCCTGCAGGCTGAGCGTCGACGCCGGCAGGTTGTAGAGTACCCAGTGTACCCATGTGCCACCGGGCGCGTCGGGGTCGTCGTTGATGAGGGCGAAGCTCTGTGTGCCTTCCGGCGGGTCCTTCCACTGGAGCGGTGGCGAGACGTCCTGGCCGTCACAGGTGTATTTAATTGGGATTGAATCTCCCTGGGTGAAGGCGGTACTTGTCAGCTCAAAGGACACGGCTTGACCTCCTGCCTCAGGCGACGCGAACGACCCATCTCCGGCAGCCTGTTCACCGTCGCCATAGGCTACGATGAGTACAGCGGCAGCGGCCAGTAGCGCAATTAGGCCACGATGCTGATCATGATACACGTTAGATGTTCCCACCCGCCGCGATTGTGCGCCTGGGCTGGGCGGGTGTCAACGAGGCAGCCGCGTCCGTCGGTTCCGCTGGTGCGTACGCTAAGCGGTATCGGCGCTGCGCCGGCCCTGAGGCGCAGACTTTTTTGAGCCGCTAAGGATACGCGCCTGACCCTAGGTCGTTACATTGTGCGTTATCTTGTTCGCCTGCGATATCAACCCATCGACAGGTGAATGCGTCGCCAGCTT
>JADFKM010000104.1 GCA_022564935.1 Candidatus Dadabacteria bacterium | reverse complement strand
AACGTGGTTCCGGTGGACGAGATACTGAAAAAGATCGAAATTATCGCGAAAAAGATCGAAGACGCCGGCGAAGGGGACAGCGAATTCAGCTCGGAGAAGGAGGAGTCAAAACCCGCAAATGAAACCCCCTCACATGACGTCCTGCCAAAACAACGCGATGAGGTAAAGACAGCATCGGTTGACCATCACGACGCTCCGAAACCCACAGGGCAGGAAGCGCAACCGCAAAACACCGAAGATTTCTGTGCTTTTGTCAGAAATGAAAACTCCATGATGGCGCTCCATCTAGAAGAGGCCTCGAGCATTGAGCCCCGCGATTCTACCATGGTGCTGGAGTTCCCCTCCCAGGCGATCCATTCCAAATATTTTACCGGCAAAACGCAGAGAGCCAGCCTCCAGGAGTTTGCAAAGCGGTATTTCGGGAGGGAACTGAAGCTTGTCATTGAAATCTCAGCCCCCAGAAAAGACCCCAGAAGCAACGGCCCCGGTGACAGCGCACCGCCCGCAGAACAAAAAGACCGCAGAGAATATATAGAGCCTGGTGCCGAACTCTCAAGCGACCCGGTGGTTGAGTACGCCCTCGACCTGTTTGGGGGTAAAATAATTAAAGTCAAGAATTCCCGAAAGGAGTAGAGCTATGAAGGGCATACCTAACATGAAGAACATGCTGAAACAGGCTGAAAAGATGAAGGAGAGGCTCGAGAAGCTACAGGCCAAAGCGGGAGAGATGACCGTAGAGGCTAGTGCCGGTGGCGGAATGGTAACGGCCGTTGCAAAAGCAAAAGGTGAGATAGTGTTTATAAAGATCGAGCCCGACATAGTAAATGAACGGGACATAGAAATGCTCGAAGATCTCATTACCGCCGCCGTGAACGAGGCCCTGAACAGGGGTAGGGAAATCATGAAAGAGGAGCTGGGAAAGGCCGCCTCCGGACTGGGTCTTCCGCCGGGGCTGCTTTGAGGTGATGAGTCGCGCCGGTCTGCCCGAGCCTTTATCTCGCCTTATAGACGCCCTCTCAAAACTTCCCGGCATCGGGGAAAAGAGCGCAACGAGGCTTGCATTCCACATCCTAAGAGCACGCCCGGAATACGCCGAAGACCTCCGGGTCGCAATCAGCGACACCAAGCTCAAGGTAAAGCTCTGCCCTGTTTGCTCAAGCTTTACCGCAGAGGACGTCTGCAACATTTGCAGCAGCCATGATAGGGACTCTTCGACCATATGCGTCGTCGAGGAGCCGCTGGACATGCTGGCAATCGAGAGGAGCAGAGAGTACAGGGGCACCTACCACGTTATCCACGGCGTGTTATCACCTATCGATGGCGTAGGGCCCGATGACCTCAAAATTGACGACCTGCTCGGGCGCATGAAAAAACAGGCCGTGCGCGAGGTCATCATGGCCACAAACCCAAGCGTTGAGGGCGAAGCCACAGCCCTGTATATCGCCAAGCTGATTAAGCCGCTGGGTATCGAGGTGACCCGTATAGCCTACGGAGTGCCCGTCGGCGGGGACATCGAGTACATAGACGAGCTGACTCTAGGAAAAGCCATCAAGAACCGGAAGAGTATGTAGAGGTTCTCAAACTCACGGTCAAATTAATTTTAAGGAGATTATGACGACATGGCCAGATTCGGAAAGGCGTTCAATGAGCTCAAAACGGGCGACACGTTCCAGGAGGCGCTCACTATTACCGAGGCGCATCTATCCCATGCCGCCGGTCTGTTCAACGACTACAACGCGCTGCACACCGACGAGCCGAACATGCAGCGCTCACGCTTCGGGAAGAGGATAGCCCACGGCGCCCTCACCTTCGGTCTAATGGTTGGGGTGTACAGCAAGGTCTTCTATGACACCGACATATCCACGGTCGAAGCTTCTATCAGCTTCACGGCTCCTATTTACATAAACGACACGATAACTTTCAGGTGGGAGGTCTCCGAGCTTGAGCCAAAACCCAAGCTCGACGGGGGGCTCGTCACACTCCGGGGAGAGGCCATAAACCAGGATGGAACCGTTACGGCAAAAACCAGCGCGAAGCTGCTTGTGGGAAACGACACTATTTTCAATAAATAATCGAATAACCCCTGCGCAGGGACGTCATAAAGCGGTCTGCCTGTGGGCATTCTCCGTA
>JADFKM010000070.1 GCA_022564935.1 Candidatus Dadabacteria bacterium | reverse complement strand
CGCTGAGGAGGCTGACGGCAGCCTTTTGCGCTGGCAGATAAAGGACTGCGCCCAACGCCGCTAAAACTGCCTCTCTCCGCCGCATCTGCCGTTTGTTTTCGGCCTACGTGCATCCGTTTGCGAATGGGTTTATGGGGCTATGTCCCAGCTACTTCACTCGCTGTCCTGTACCCCCAAAGAACCTACATGAGAGGCGGTGATATAGATGAAAGGCTTTTAATGACTCTAAAAGGCTCGGCTGAGAGTACCCCAAGCTTTCCGACCTATCCCTTGCAGTTAATCGCCCGTTCTTCCGGCTCAGCGGCACAAAAAAGAGATGCTCCTCATAGACTGCGACACGCTGGCAAACGCCACCACCTGCCTTGTAGATTCGGCCCGAGAAAAAACTTTCGACCACCTGTCTAAAAAGCAAAAAATCCAACACAAACGACTACATCATTTCTACATATCGGGGCATAGACCTCATACCGTCCGACATATCCGCAGCAAACGTCTAGCTGCAGCTAGACTCTGCGCTCAACCGCCACCGCAGGCTTCAGCACAAACGGAATGCCTCAAAACAAGCCATGACTACGCCTTCATCAACACTCTCCCCCGTTGTCGGCCTCATGGCATCCGACGACATATACGAAGTTTTAAAACTCGCAAATAACAACCCTTCCGGCGCTCTGTACATAATTTATCAACCTAAAGAGATAACACACAGAAGGAAAGAGGAAGGGATAGATATTGACAGCACAACAAAAGGTATAAAAAGTAAATCGGGAACTGCATCAGAGGGTATAACCGTAGGTGCGGCACCAAGCACATCAAGCACTGCAACCTAAGCTGTTGCAGAAAATGATACATCAACCGTATTAAAAACCAGACACGGTAAAAGCGCTTACCCCTTAAACACATATTGACTTTACCACTGATTCTCATACCATGTAATATTTAAGGTGTATTATCACGTGTGGTTTGGCACACTGCGCAAAAGCGATTTTTACGATCTGGGAATCGCGGTCCTTCTTCTGTCGAAGATGTTTTAACGGATATTTAGGGGGAGAGGGTTGAAACCAAAGAAGAAATTTCTGTCAAAAGAAGAATATGACGGACAGGAAATACAACTCCTCGACCTGCTGGCGGTCGTACCGGAGGAGGACGTGTGGCTCGCCGGAAGGCATAGCAGACAGACCAGGAGGGCCTACAGGAGCGACGTGATGGGTTTTATGGATTTATTCGGTGTGCGCTCGGGGAAAGACTTTAAAAAGGTGGATCACAGGGCCGTGGTTATGTGGAAACGATACATGGAGGAGCAAAGGCTTAAGTCAAGCACCGTTAGAAGGAAGCTCTCGGCGCTCTCAAGCCTATTTTCCCACCTTGTTAAATACGGACTCATAAAAGACAACCCGGTTCGCGAGGTAGAGAGGCCTCCGGACAGCTCGAGAGAGGGAATGACGGCGTGTTTTTCTACCGAGGAGGCGCGAAGCATTCTGGACGCTCCTCCTTTGGATACGGTTAAGGGACTTAGAGACCGTGCTGTATTATCGGTTGGTTTTCAGGTTGGTGCGAGGCGCTCCGAGATAGCGTCTCTTGCCGTTCGGGACTTTCACAGGAACCGGGGGTATTGGTCCCTGCGCTTTATGCGCAAGGGAGGCCGTGAGCTGTCCGTGTCGGTACACCCACAGACCGCACGCCGTATCGACGATTACCTCGCGGCATCGGGGCATGGAGAGGATCTGGACGGGGCGCTTTTTCGTCCATGCGGGAGGAGTTGGAAGAACACCGAGATGCGAAGGTTCCTCCATCCAGACACGATAGACCGCATACTAAAAAAATACGCTGCCATGGTTGGTCTAGTGCGTGGTTTTTCCGCCCATTCAATGAGAGCAACATTTGTAACGCGGGCCCTTGAGAACGGAGCCAGCCTCGAGGACGTGCAGCAGGCCGTGGGGCACGCTTACCCCTCTACAACGAAGCTTTACGATAAGCGAAGGTTCGACCCGGAGCGCTCCGCTTCGTTTTTTGCCAACTATTGACAAGGACTGGGGTGTAAGCTTAAGCGGAGCAAAAAAGAAGTAGCTGTCCAGCCGTAGTAGAGTCATGTATTTTTTTGTAAAATTAACATTAAAAAATACAAACAGGATGCAAAACGGGGTCGCATCGGGCCTTCGTTGTGGAATAAAAATTTGCAGAGAGAGGCGCAAAGACTTTTGTGTCTTAGTGAGATATTGAGCTGCACCTGTACCCAGCGCTGCGGTATTCTATAAAGGCGGTCAATCTGCAGATATTACTTGACATAAAATTTAGATTAATATAACGTGCTTATATAAGCCAAACATCACAAATAAGAGCCTAGGAGGTATGCCGTTATGAGCAGACTGTTAACAGAAGGAGTGCCCGCTGCCAGCGAGGTAAGCCAGTTGAGCGCGCTGGACGCTATCGGCACGAGAAGGTCTTTAAGATGGTACGAGCCGAACAAGCCCGTCGAGAAATGGAAAGTGCAGACGATGCTGGAGGCCGCCAGGATTTCCCCTTCCGCGGGCAATTTCAACGGTCAGAGAGCTATAGTTTGCTACAGGGAGGAGGACCCTGATATTTGGGAGTTCATCTCAGACTGGAGTCAGATAACGACTCAGATGGCCCCGATACTGATTTTCTGGTGCTACGACCTGGCCGGATACGACTACCAGGGTCAGTCTATTCACGACCTCCTGAGAACTGGGGCGCTCGACAAGGCCCACGGATGGGAGTACGACAGGGTTGGGAGGATGTTCCCACTGCCCGCGATCCTGCCGGATGCTATTATGCACCGGCTGGCCGCTATCGATCTTGGAAACGCCATTCAGAACGCAATAATCGCCGCAACTTCGCTTGGGTTGGGCAGCTGTCTCAACGGCGCCAGCGGCGGAGCCAGGAGGAACACCAAGAAGTACCTCAATCTTCCCGACACCTACGTTTTCTGCTGGCTGATGACCGTCGGATATCCGGCGGAAAAAATGGACGGCGGAGGCACGCGCTCGAGGCCCCCGTTCGAGAAGATGTTCTTCGAGAGAAAGGTCGGGAACCCGTTCCAAAGGGACGAAGCTACGGTTAAGCTCCTCGAAGAGCTAAGCCTAATTCAGGCGCCCGGGCCCCTTCCCGGAAGGCTCGAGGAGATCAACACCCTTACAAAGAAGATGGGTCTGGGAGACGAATGGCTCACGGACTGGAAGCTTGCGCCCTCGACGGTTGGAGACAAGATGGGCGACCCCAGGCTGGAGAAGCTTTCCGAGGGTGATGTGAAGGGCACCGTTGCTTCCGGAGCAGAAGAGACCTACAAGCTGGTACCTACGGTCAAGAGGGAAGTGCTGGATCAGTACAGGAAAGAAAAGGGTATAGGCGAGGCGGACTGATCTTTGGCATTTCGTTTAAATAAGCACAGGAGGTTCTGTAAAATATGGCTGAAATTACACTAAACATACCGGATCCCATCTATGCCCTGATCGAGAAAAGGGCTAAAGCTACGGGCAACCCCGTACAGGGGATCATAATAGCCAACCTGGCCATTATCTTCGGGCCGTCGCAGTACGACAGCTCCAAGTGGCTCAAGACCCTGCCGCCGGATGCGGCCGATTATACGGTGGATTGGGAATAGGCCGGTTTTGATATATAGAAGGTCGAAATCAGTGAGGTGAGGGGTATCCTTCGCAGAGGGTGCCCCCGCCCAATTACCGGCCGAATCATTTCTCTCGAAATAAAAAGCTTCTTTTGGGCAGGTTTTTCGCCTCAGGTCAGGTCTTTAAGTATTTTATAGGCCTCGCGGTACTTTCTCTCCAAATCATCGTTGTAGACGCCTCCTCGCGGGTCCCTGGACATGCCTTCAAGGTACTGGTATCTGGACGGAGAGCCCTGGCAGTCATCGACGGGAAGCAGGTGGCGGTCCCCGCTCTTTGTAAAGGTCGTGAACTCGTTCTGTTCGGGGAGCCTGCCGTACTCAACTATGTACTGAAGGGTTCTTGCGCTGTTCGACATGTAAACGGATTTCCCACATTTATCACAGTACATTACTCGTTCCCCCTTACTTTAAGTAAATGTGTACAACTGCTTTATATTATCTATCCATTAGGGTCTTAATGTCAATCCCTCCTCTACCTAACTCCGCAACGCTCCCGTTCTTCGCCCGGCAATCCTTAGCCCCGCAGCTAAGGCGGGCAGCAGCACGGCGCCCATCCATACCTCCGTACTCTAAGCCGACGAAGCCACAATACACGCTCCTTAGCGGTTCTACCCCTGTATAAGGGGATTTTTCAAGTTTATTGGCCTAATATGCGAAAATGTTATTGACTCTTTAGGACTTTTGGAGTAAGTATTGGATAGTACGGTGTTGATTTAACCCTTAAAAAGCAAAATATGGGCACTTTACATATACTTACACCATTTTTCGTCCATATTGCCACTATTTAATACTCCACAGGAGGAGAAAAGATGAGCGCTGAGTTGGTGATAATAATAATTGTCGTAGCCCTGCTTGTGGTGTTCGGCTTGATTCTCTTTCTTACCAATGTCACCGATGCCGGCAACGAAGCCTCGCCCGGAGAGCAAGCTGAGGGCTCGGCTCAACCACCGGGGGGGGACGCATCGGTGACGACGGGAAGCGAGTTCCAGAGCTCCGCCGCGCCGCAAGAAACCGCACAAGCCAAAACGGAAGGGGCCCCAGAGGAGCCCCCTCAAGAGCAGGGTGCCGGAGAAGCCGGCGGCGAGTTCCAGAGCCCGGTGAAGCGCTGAGGAGGCTGACGGCAGCCTTTTGCGCTGGCAGATAAAGGACTGCGCCCAACGCCGCTAAAACTGCCTCTCTCCGCCGCATCTGCCGTTTGTTTTCGGCCTACGTGCATCCGTTTGCGAATGGTACTCAACCCATTTGAGAATAATTGTGTGGCGATGTGTAAAGGAGCGTAAAATCCCTATATTACAGTATGTTACGAGATCTGATTTATATTTCGACAAGTGTTGAAGTGAGTTGTTTTGTGTTAAAAAGCGAGTAGAACCGTAGCCAGACATATTACAGTTAAGGGTTCGAAAGGGGGAAAGTCAAGAGGGGGCTTCACGACAAATTTATTTGAACGCAGAGCCGTCAGAGTGAATGTAAAAATAAAAGGAAGCCGATTAGGGGGAGCGCACTAAACGGGGTTGCAGAAACTCAAATATACAAGTTTCGGATATGTTAATCGATATTACAGGGGTAGGTTGTGAACCTTTACTTTCTCTCCCTTTCTCAAAAATTTCCTGTTCTCAGGAACGACTAATAAGCAATTCGCCTCGGCAAACGCCGAAAGCATATGGGACTGTTGAGGCACGAGCGGCATGACGGTGTCCCTATACGCCCTTGCCCTTAAAAAGTTGACCCTTCCGGCTTTATCCGTTACCTCTTTTCCCAAAGTCAGGGTTTTTTCATCCAGAAACACCGGATAAAGGCCCAACATCTTGCGAACAACGGGGTAAACATACTCGTAAAAGCAGACGAGAGAGGAAACGGGGTTGCCTGGTAATCCGAAGACCGGCTTGCCCTTATATCTTCCGAAATAGAGCGGCTTCCCGGGCTTCTGCTTAACTTTATAAAACACCGTTTCTACTCCCACTTTATCAAAAAGCTCTCTCACAAAATCGTATTTACCCACCGAAATGCCCCCGCTGAAAACAACGACATCCGATCCGGAAACCGCTTTCTCGAAAACCTCTTGAATCAAACTAAACTCATCTCCCACTCTTTTAACTGCTATTTTATTAATACCCATCCCCTTCAAAGCGGAACAAAGGGAAAAAGAGTTGGAATCGTACACCTTCCCCGGTTTCAGCGCAGTTCCGGGCTTCGTTATCTCAGTCCCCGTCACTATTACACTGACCGACGGTTTTCTTATGGCCCTTACTTTGTCAAAACCCATGATAGAGAGAAACCCAATTACGGCGGGATTGAGAACCGTTCCAGCGTCTAGAACCTTTCTCCCCCGTCTGATTTCTTCTCCCTTAGTCCGTATGTTCTCCCCTTTCCCTACACCGGTTTTTACGAGAACAAAACAGTCCTCTAGCTGAGTATATTCCTGCATTACGACACAGTCGGCCCCCGATGGGACTGGCGCTCCCGTAAGCACCCTTACGGCCTCGCCTTTCTCCACAGTTATGTTCTTAGAATCACCCGCTCTTATCTCTCCCCTGATTTTCAATTTCGCTCCCTTTGTGCTTCGAACATCGGAGGAACGCACGGCGTATCCGTCCATGGCAGAGCAGGTAAAGGGCGGGAGGTCTACCGGAGAAAAAACGTCCTCGGCAAGAGCGCAGCCCAAGGCGTCAACTAAACCTTCAACGCGGGACTCAAGTATGTCGACGTTTCGTGTGAGCAGCTCTTTAGCCTTCTTAACGGTTATCATTATTAATACGGCCCCACAGTGATTCTAGCCCTTATACCTTCCGCCTTCGAGCATTTTGAAAAGATGGAGGACATAGGGGAAAAGCCCGTCCATGGACTCCTTAGCCCCCTCGATGAGCCCGGAAGAGTTATTATAAGCGTCTTGCCCCTCAAGCCGGCGATGCCTCTGGAAAGCATGGAGTATGGGGTTCGCTCCTGCCCGTAGCTCCTTGCGGCTTCCATAATGCCAGGAATCTCCTTTTCAATAAGAGGGCGAACCGCCCTCCGGCGTCGAGTCCCTCGGCGAAAGGCCGGTGTCTCCCGTCGTAATTACAAGCTGAAACCCTCTATCACACCACCCGCTAACCTCTTCCCTTATTTGTTCTACCTCATCAGGAACAATCTTGTATTCTGTATCCCCAACACCGATTTCTTCCAGTTTTTTCAAAATATTTTGTCCTGCGCTGTCTTTCTTCTTTCCGGCGAATACGGAATCGGAAACGACCAAAACTCCTGCCCTGAACTCTTCAGGGATCTCTTCTCGGAACTCAGATTTGCCGCCTTCTTTATCCACCAGTTTAACCGAGAGTATCTCAATATCCTTGTCTATCGGCTTTAACATATCATACACCGTAAGGGCCGTGCAGCACGCTCCCGTCAGTGCCTCCATTTCACATCCCGTCTTATAAGTGGTTTTGGCAGTTACTTCAATCATGATCCGACTACCTTCAATCCTGACATCCGAATCCACCCATTCCACAGGTATGTTATGACAAAACGGAATAAGCTCGGGAGTTTTTTTTGCCCTCACAATCGCATAAGTTTTTGCTATTTTTATCACATCCCCCTTTGGGACTTCACAATTTAGTATTTTCTGTATAGTTTCTTCAGATACCCTCACAACGGCACGGGCCCTTGCTATGCGAAGGGTGGTTATCTTATCGCTTATATCGAGCATTGTCTTCCCTCCATCGATAGGAGCCGTCTTCAAAAATTTCCTTCTTCCAGATCGGAACTTTAAATTTTACTTCGTCAATGATGTAGTCTATGGCCTCGATTCCACTCTTTCTGTGGGCGGAGAGAATTGCAACAAGAAGTGACACTTCTCCTACTCTTACTCTCCCGATTCTATGCTTTAGGTATATGTCTTCTACTTTAAACTTATTCAATGCGTCGTGTTTTACCTTGCCTATTTCGTTCTCAGCCATTTCTTCATATACTTCATAAAATATTTCTTTAACAAAACCTTTCTCAGTTTTGTCTCTCCTTACAATACCCTTAAACACGAACATTGAACCGCAGGAACCGACATCAACCCGCATAAATTTTCGTGGCTGTAAATCGTCAATTTTTTCTTTCGTAAGGTAGTTTTCACTCATATTCAACTTTATGCCACCAACGTTTATTATAATTATTCTCCCTATGATCCTTGAAATTTTTCGACATCATTTTCCATGTTAATGTTGAACAAAACCTTCTGCGGAGCGCCGAATTTTTTAATCTTTTCGAATGATATCCTGAGCACCTTCAATTCCACGCTCTCCTCAGCCCGCCCTACGAGAGCCTTGAGTGAGAAATCATCGCCTTCAAAAGAAGACACTATAAGGGGGAGAAGTTCTTTCGAGTAGTACCCGGGCAAGGGGAAAAGCTCATCACCAGAGGGGATTGCAAGATCAAACAGGGGGGCCTGTGACTTAATGTATTTGAGCAAAGACACACTGAGCCCAGGCATATCCACCGGAATAACGAGACAACCTTCCTCAACTATATGCGATAGAGCGGTATAAACACCCATAAGCGGCCCCTTACCATCCTCCAAGTCTCTAAGAACTGTAAAACCATGGGCATAGGACCGTTGGTCTGAAAAATCTTTGTCCGCAACGATGTAGTTATTTTCGCACACCTCGTTTATTTTATCGCAGCACGCCTCAATTAGGGTCTTCCCATTAAGCCTGTAATATCTCTTGTCGGAGCCGAACCGTTTTGATCCACCGCCCGCCAGAATCACCCCGGCAACCATGTTAAAACCCCTCTTTGAGGAATAAACCGTTATTTAAACGTCTATTAGCCGCTCCCTCTCTCAATTTTAAATGTTCCAAGACGAAGAAGATAGGCGAGCACAAGCCCTACGACAAATCCCACGGCTGTGGATGAAAACGCCACTATAGCTATCGCCTTCATGGGTTGGACGGCCATAGGAATCCCAAGGGTTATCCCCGTCACGATATTGAACAGACC
>JADFKM010000069.1 GCA_022564935.1 Candidatus Dadabacteria bacterium | reverse complement strand
TTAAGTTAACCTACAACAAGTTCTTCTAAAAATGATTATTAAAGGGATCCGGATTCTCGTTCCAAAAATATTTTTTATTGCGGCACAAAAAAAAACACACCGTTTCCATTATATGCTATATTATTTATATAGAGGTGAAATGCCCAGCCGTATAAACAAGGCTATGGGGGAAGGCTTTCTACTGGCAGTGAAATACATATAGACTGCACAAAGATAGGTTTTTCAGTGTAATTCTTTCATACCTCACCCCCGGGTTGGTTCTCTTGCTCCCATAATTTGACTCAACCCGGGGGCCTTATAAAAAGATACTAGCATTTTAAATATCAAAAAGTCAAGAGAAAAATTGTCCCGTTTACATTGAATAAAAGGGCACAAGCACTCCTGTATCTGCGTTTTAGTTCAAAATAACGCAACTAGCCCGGCAATACGGACCCGACCTCAGAGTTTCTGCACTACCCATGAAGCCCTGCCGATTATTATGTTCTCCCTGTCCCGCAATTCACTCATCTTGTATGACGACGTCGGGAACCTACTGTTATCCGACCTGAGTATTATCTTCTCAGGGTCTATAAACACCCTCTTAATAACCGCTCCTTCATATGGAATCCATACGGCATAAATTTTCCCGTTTATAATATGCTTATCTTCGCGGTCAACACCCACAACTGCGCCGTCGTATATAGTAGGCTCCATGCTCTCGCCCCTGATTTTCAACGCCACCAGGGAAGGAAAGGAGAATTCAACAGGGAGCACTATAGAGTCTATAGGCTCGAGTCCCTCCAGATCTTTGGCATCACCCGCTCCTGCAAGGGCATAGATGTTTATCTTTGCAAAATCGCTCGAGTCCGGCCCGGAGCCCTTATCATCCAGAAGCCAATCATAGGAAATGCCCTCTTCGTCGCAAAGGTGCATCAATTCCCCATAGGGAACGCTGTTTCTCCTCTTTCGCTCCGCAAAAGCCGACTGCGTCATTCCTAGAAGCTCCGCAACTTCAATATCATATCTTATGTTTTTTGCCGATTTCACCCTTTCAATTATCGTGTCGAAATTCCTGTGCTTGGGGCTTTTAATTTTGGTCATCGTGCCGCTACCTCCCCGTATCATAATATCTTATGATAATCATAACAAATTATGAAGATAATAGCAATGCCTATCTTTCCATCACAGGAAAATCTCAACTAATAACCTAAAACTGTACGTAGGAGCCTTGTCTCAGAGCATTCATTTAATGTTTAGAGGAGATTGAAAGAGTAAGTGAGCCCACGGGATGTATCCGAAAGGCTCACTATCTCTCAAAGTAGGAGGATGAAAGAGACGATTAAAGGAAACTAATACTAATAACAACTACGAATGTCGCAAAAGGTTACAAAAGTGATAGAAAATTTTTTCTCATAACACTCGCAAGCGCCGGGAGCTCCCGGCGCTATTTCCTCCAGGCTATTTTACTGCCTGAATTTAGAGTTTTAACTGCGTATTCTCCACAAAACAGTCCTCCCCCTCCAATGCCTTCGACGATAAATTAAACGGCGGTAAACAATGTGATGTTTTTACCTAAATTTGCAAGCCTGATTTCACTTATATAAACAGACTTTAGAGGTCAATATATTGAGACTCAAGCAAAGGTCGTTTAAAATATTTTGGGCGACATTTAAAACCGGTTTAATTACTTCAATAACAACTTGCGCTTATCCTGAAAAGGAATTATCAACATTTCTAAAGGAGATTTCCTACAATAGTTCGCAATATCGTCACGGCATTTGTGTGCGCAATAATTCCCATTTCACTATGTACGGCAGAGTTAGCCGGGTCACAAGAACCGCTACTCGAAGAGACGAAAATATTCACAAAATGGGAACCGATTGAGTTCGAGGACTTCCTCGACCTGTTTTTTACCCAGGAAATGTCAAAGCTCGGCATACCCGGGGCGGTGTTTGTCATTGTAAAAGACGGGGAAGTATGGATTGCGAAGGGGTGGGGATTTTCCGACGTAGACAACCAGATATTGACAGACCCCTACGTCACAATGTTCAAGATTGGCCCAACATCAAAACTGTTTACAGCCACTGCCATAATGCAGCTTGCTGAAAAGGGGGTTATTGACCTAAATTACGATGTAAATAAATACGTAAGCTCTTTTAAGATAAAGCCACATTACAAAAACCCTCTAACCGTGCTCAACTTGCTCACCCATACCGGAGGGTTCAGGTCGAAGTTCCTTGGAACCGCCTCAAAGAAAAGATCGGAAGTGCAGTACCTTGAAAGGTACCTATCTTTCCAGATGCCCGAAGTTGCCTATCAGCCCGGATACACAATAAACTACTCTGACCACGGATACGGGCTTCTCGGCTACATCGTAGAGGAAGCCACCGACCTGAATTTCACGGATTACGTCGAGCATAACATATTCAAACCGCTCGGCATGGGGAGGAGCATGTTTAACCCCGGTCTGGACCTGAGCAAGGATTTTGCGCTCGGCTATAACTACAAAAACGGCGATTTCCTACCCATTTCAAGGGACTTTTCCAACCTCGAACCTGCCGTTGGACTTTTTTCAACCGCAGGGGACATATCGAGATTCATGATCGCTTTCCTTCAGGGCGGCAGCTTGGGGGAAGCGGAAATACTTACAAAACGCTCAGTTCTTAAGATGCAAGGACGTCAATACTCCTTCCACAGCGCAATGCCCGGGGTAGGCATTGGGTTGATAGAGCACAACATAAACGGGCAGCGGGCGATATGGAGCAAGGGGGGAATTCCGGGTTATTACAGCCAGATATTCATGCTTCCCGACCGCAACTTAGGATTCTTCGTAGCATACAACAAGTTTGACCCAAGACTGGCGGAGAGGCTCTCGAGCAGGCTGCTCGATAAATACTATCCTAAAAATGGCTCCGCGCCTTCCGATATTCAAACGCCTCAGTCTGAGGGGGATTTAAGTATGTATGAGGGAAGCTACCGAATGGAGCTCTATTACGGCGACGGCTCCGAGAAGTTCGGGAACTTCTTCAACCAATTCAAAGTAAAACTGAACAACTATGGAGCCTTAGTGCTCAACTACCCTTTGGGAAATAATGAAACCCTTTTACTCGTTCAGACCAAATCCCATATTTTTAAAGCCGCTTCTCAAAGCAAGTTCGTAGGTTTCAACATAGACGAGGGCGGCAGGGTCACGCATATGCTCTTTGAAACCTCCTCGCTCAGGAAAATATCCTGGTATGAGACAAATGCCTTTCAACTCAGCCTCCTGGCGCTCATAATGCTTGTATTTTTATACGCAATATTCGAATGGCCCTATGACCATTTCGCCCGGCGCCTGTTAACACACAGACCCCCTCCATCGGCCTCAAAACGCATAGCAAGGGTCACGGCCTGGCTAATGTGCGCCCTAAACATAATATTTCTCGCCGGATTTGCCTTGGTTCTCTACTCCGTGCCTGTGCATGAATACCGCTACGGAGTGCCGGGTGCGATGAATTTTCTACTCAATATACCGAAGCTCACAGCCTTACTCACAATCCTTGTTATCCTGTTTGCAAGAAAAGCGTGGAGTGCCGGGTACTGGGAAACGTTCGGGAGGGTTCACTACACCATGGTCACCGTGGCCGCCCTGGCGTTCTACTGGATGCTGTGGTACTGGAACCTGCTTAGGTTTTAGGAGGGGGGATCATATACAAGTTCAAAACCATTGCTCAACATAGCGGAAACTCATTACGTTTATACACGGAATAGTCATTCAGAAAAAACCCGAATATACACCCATTCATAACTTCAACGGAGACCACCCATGAACTACTACAACATATGGTGCAACCCGGTGGACACCGCTGCTTTAATTCAGAGCGCACTCACAACCCCCGGTGACAAAGCCCCGAAGCACACCTGCCATCCCTCAAATCACACGTGTCATAAACTACGTTAACACACAGTTTAAAGAAATGAGATAAGGTCTAGAGATGTGTGTTTAGATAGGAGGTAGCTTTTAAGGAGGGGAGATTTTTAAGACGGAAAAACGCTTTCTAAAAAAAGAGGGGCATGGTAATGCAGCCCCTCTTAATATCGAGAAAATTATTACTTGCCTTTTTTCTTCTTATCCCTTTCCAGAACCATGGCGATTCCCATCCCGCCGCCGATACACAGCGCAACGAGACCAAGCTTGGCGTTCTTCCTCACCATTTCATGGATCAGCTTCGTGGTGATAATGGCTCCGGAGGCTCCGATGGGATGCCCGAGGGCGATGGCGCCGCCGTTCACGTTGAGCTTCTTATTGGGAATGGGGAAATCCCTCAGCACGGCGATGGACTGTGCGGCGAAGGCCTCGTTAAGCTCCACGAGGTCTATGTCGTCGATGGAAACTCCCGCCTTATCGAGCGCCTTCTGCATTGCCGGAACGGGGCCTATGCCCATAATCGACGGCTCGACACCCGCCACCGCGTACGACTTTATCGACACCACGGGCTTCAACCCCAGGTCATCCGCCTTCTTCTTGCTTGCAACGATCATTGCGGAGGCTCCGTCGTTGATACCGGATGCGTTTCCGGCCGTGACCGTACCCCCCACCTTGAACACGGGGCGCATCTTGGCCAGGGCCTCGAGTGTTACGTCGGGCCTTGGATGCTCGTCGGTATTAAACTCGATCGGGTCGGCCCTCCTCTGGGGCACCATAACGGTCACTATCTGGTCTTTAAACCTTCCCCCCTCCATGGCGTCTTTGGTCTTCATCTGACTTTTATAAGAAAACTCGTCCTGCTCTTCTTTTGTAATGTCGTACTGCTCGACGAGGTTCTCGGCTGTCACACCCATGTGGTAGTCGTTGAATATATCCCACAGACCGTCGTAAACCATGCCGTCGGTGAGCTCGTCCTTAGGCATCGCCATCTTGTAGCCATAACGGGCTTTGGTAAGGTAGAACGGGGTTATGCTCATGTTCTCGATACCGCCCGCAATTTCCAGCTCAGCATCTCCGGCTTTGATGGCCTGGGCGGCGAGAGCGATAGACTGGACTCCCGAGCCGCACACCCTGTTAATGGTGAAAGCGGGCGTTCCTGCATCGATTCCCGCATTGACCGCGACCTGCCTCGAAGGGTTCATACCCTGACCGGCTCCGAGTATGTTGCCTAGAATCACATCATCTATTTCCTTCGTATCGATTTTCGTTCGATCCAGTATCTCTTTTATTACAATCGATCCAAGCTGTACGGCCGGTACATCTTTCAATGTACCGCCGAAAGCACCTATTGCAGTTCTTAAAGGCTCGCATATCACAACGTCAGGCATGGCCGCTCCTCCTTAAATTTGATGCATATTCCACATTGTACCGGACATAAGGGGATTTGCAAAATTTGGGGTACGCGACGCCCAATCAAATTCAAAGCAGGTTCGATTTGGTCCGGTGTCGTGATGTCCATGAACATGGGAAGTAAGAGCATAAACGGCCTTCCCTGAGTGAATGAAACCCCCTATTCTAAATACTAATGCACCGATGCCGAGGAACGCCTGGCGGGAGCCGCGACTAAAAAACTCACCGGACTGTGTAGACTTGACATTAACTGGCTAAGGGGTGACGATAAGGGAACCGCAGTTAAGGGGCCAAACTTGGGGAAATTAACGGTAGCCATTGTTTTCGGCGGCAGTCGCTTAGAGCATGATATCTCGCTGATCTCGGCGAAATCCATCCTCGCCAACCTCGATACGACGCAGTTCCGGCCATTTCCCGTTTTCATTGAGAAAACTGGGGCCTGGAGACTCGCAAATACCGAATCCTGGCTTACAGGGGGCGAGCCTCGCATCGAAAGAAGCTCCGTACTCTCTCCGTCCCTCGACCCCGGAATACCCGTTATCTACGAAATCGCCCCCGACACAATCCTCAAGGAGCACAGAGTGGACGTCATCTTCCCCATACTCCACGGTCCCGGCGGAGAGGACGGCTCTATTCAGGGAGTTCTCGCTCTCATGGGGGTACCGTTCGTGGGAGCGGCGGTGCTGGGCTCTTCGGTCGCGATGGATAAGATAGTGACCAAAGCCGTGCTGAAGGAGGCCGGGATCCCGGTGCTGGACTACACCTGGCTCAACAAGCATGAGTGGGAAATTGACAGGACGGACATGTTAGAGCGCGTACTTTCTGCGGTAGGTGTACCGTGCTTCGTGAAATCTGCAAACCTGGGCTCAAGCGTCGGAATAACAAGGGTGAACATAAAGCAGGAGCTTGAGGCCGCCGTGGAGCTTGCGGCCAGGTATTCGAGGCGGATTCTCGTGGAGCACGCCGTCATAGACGGCCGCGAGATCGAGGTAGCCGTGCTCGGCAACGACAGCCCCGTAGCTTCTCTTCCGGGAGAGATCATCCCGCACAGAGAGTTCTACGACTACAGGGCGAAGTACTTAGAAGTTGGCACGGATCTCATTGCCCCGGCGGACTTGTCCGAAGAAACGGTCGAGCGGCTCCAGGACTATTCAATAAGAGCGTTCAAGGCGCTTGACTGCGCAGGTATGTGCCGGGCCGATTTTTTCCTGGAAGGGAGCTTGGAAGAAATTTATCTCAGTGAAATAAACACCATCCCCGGATTCACACACATAAGCATGTACCCAAGGCTGTGGGAGGCGACGGGGCTTGAGTACAGCGAGCTTATCACAAGGCTCATACGCCTGGCGATTGAGAGGAACGAGCAGGTAAAGGCGCTTGAGACGGACTACGAAGAGGACTAGACATCACCGCACCACTATGCCTTCCATATAGCAGTCATAAGCAGGAAACCGCCATGCTTTAAGCCCCCCTTGAGCTCCCACCTCACTTCCCCATAACGTCCTGCTCGCCCCTGAAAATTATCAGGAACACCACTCCGGTGAGTATTATCGCCCCACCGAGGAGCTTCACCGGGGAGGGCAGCGAGTCGAAAAAGATGTATGAGAAGGCCACCACGAAAATGGACTCCATCGGCATCACCGCCGTACTGCGTGACACGTCAAGCAGTTTTATGGACTGGAACTGGCTCGCCTTTGCTATGTAAGCGCCGCTCAGCCCGCCCAGGGCCATGTATATGACGTCTATAAACTCAGGCATCATGAACCTGCCGCTCACCATCAGGTAGGTGAACATCACAATCGAGACCCCAAGGGCGCGCAGGTTAGCCACGGTGAGCATGTTCAGGTCCTGGGCTATGCGTTTTACCAGGAAGGCTAGGAAGGAGTAGAAGAACGCAGAAAGCACCGCTGTCGCCGTGCCTAATAAAAGCCCGAAGTCCCTTTGATACGCCACCACAACGCCTCCGATGATCGTGATGATGACGCCCAGGACCTCTCCCCTGTTCAGCCTTTCGCCCAGGAAGGCCATTCCCAGGAAAAGGGAAAAAAGGGTCTGTGTTTTCATGAGAAAGGACGTCAGCGGAAGCCCGATTGTCTTAATCGAGATTATCCACAAAGCCACCCCAACGGAGGTCACCAAGGAGCTTAATATGAATATCTTTTTGTAACTGCCGAGGTTCTTCAGCTCCGCCCTTTGAGAAGGGATGAAAGCCACCACGAACATGGCGAAGAAGAAAGCCCCGAAGAACCAGAAAAACGTTATGGTCTCGGGATTTAAGTCCCTCTGAAGTAGCTTTGCGAATACATATGACAGCGCGGTGAAAAAAGCTGTAGAGACGAGAAACAGGTACCCCTTTATGGGGTATTTACGCCTGTTTAAACCAGTAGCGGTCAGCTCATTCATCGCCCGCTCCATAAGCGCCGCCCGTGCTCAGCCTCACAGACCCTATCGTAGCGGCGTTTGCGGCTACGATCACTCCCACTACGAAAATTATCCCCAATGAAGAGACCATCGGCATCACTTCCACCGCCGTTGCAATCTTCTGCCTTAAAGCCCACCTTATGCCTATACCCAGAGCGACAGGGAGGAGCACTATTTCCACCGTGCTGATGAACAGTTTCAGCACAGGCACATCTATCCACCTCCCAGCATAGAGGTATGTTAGAAGGGGAACGAATATAGGAGAGAGCAGAGTGGAAGCGGTCGTCATACTCACTGAAAGGGTAACATCGGCGCGGGCAAGGTAGGTAATCACATTCGAAGCCGTCCCGCCGGGACATGAGCCGACGAGAACGACCCCTGCCGCAAGGAGCGGCATAAACACATACTGCGCCCCGGCCCCGACAAAGACGTCCCCCGGCCTCTCGAGCACTCGCTTAAAGTCCCCTGTCCTAAGCGTCACCCCCATACCAAATATTATCACTCCCAAAGCGGGGGTGATCAGATACGCAAGAGGCGAAAAATACCCAGGGTACAGATAGGCGACTACGCTCGCGGCAATCATCCAGAAGGTGAAGTAATCCGTTACTATGCTGTTTAGGACCCTTAGCGTCCTCAAACCATCGGCACCGTAGGCAGGAGAAATTAGTGCTGCGAAAGCTAACACAATAACGCCTGAGGGTCAATCCGTGAACTTCGTCCGCCGGAGCTGCCATCCTCAAATCATTTTTAACAGTCGCCTTCTTCCCGTCTCACTAGCACTCGCGGGTATCAAAGCAAACATGAGCGCCGCTCCGGCTTGTGTGAACCCATACACCCCACTGCGTACAATCAATAGCCCCCGCGTCATAGAAAATGCACAGAGGAAGCGGATTGGAGTAAGTTTGTACTGCTTGTCGGGCAATCAACAACCACAGCCATACCGCGGCCGCCGGCACGATTCCCACAAGGAACTGCATTTTTACCTTAATTTTGCTCTTAAACTCCCATTATGCCCTATATAAACTACAATCTTGATTTTTTTCACCTATA
>JADFKM010000023.1 GCA_022564935.1 Candidatus Dadabacteria bacterium | reverse complement strand
GGGGCTTTTTCCACTTCGACCATGAAAAAGTTGGGGCTTGGGGCGTAGCGCACGATCTCAGCCCTCATCTTACCCTCCACCAGCACCTTTACAGTGCCGTCGGGAAGCCGGAGCATCTGCACTATTGTTCCAATGGTCCCTATGGGGTGAATATCGGCTTCACCCGGGTCGTTGGTTTTAGCGTCCTTTTGAGCGACGAGAAGGATTTCCTTGTCCTTCTTCATAGCCTCTTCAAGAGCGCGAATCGATTTTTCCCTGCCCACGAACAAGGGAGCAACCATGTAAGGGAAAATAACCACATCCCTTAACGGAAGTAGCGGAAGAGTAACCGTTTCTTTTTTGTCATCATCCGTTTTAAAGAACATCGGCATTATATCTTCTCCTTAGTTGACGAATTCTCCCGAGCCAACGCGTCTCTGTTCTTCAAAGAACATTAGAGGACTGCTTTTGCCAACAATCACGTCTTCAGAAACAACGCAGCGATGCAAGCCGTTTAATGAGGGAACTTCATACGCAATATCGAGCATTATGGACTCAATTATTGCTCTGAGCCCCCTGGCGCCCGTTTTCCTGGTAATCGCCTCAGAGGCTATTGCCTTGAGGGCTTCCTCGGTAAATTCAAGCTCGACACCCTCAAACTCGAGAAGCTTTTGAAACTGCTTGACAATGGCGTTCTTAGGCTTGGTCAGGATTTCCACAAACGTCCTTTCGTCCAGCTCGTCCAGTGTGGCTATCACCGGCACCCTTCCGACAAATTCGGGTATTAAGCCGTATTTAACCAAATCGTCGGGCTGAACCTCTTTAAGGATTGATCCCAGATCCTTTTCCTGAATGGTGTTCAAATCCGCTCCAAAACCGATTGATTTTTCGCCCAGGCGCTGTTTGATCTCCTCTTCCAGACCGCAAAAAGCCCCGCCTGTAATGAAAAGTATGTTTGTGGTGTCAATCTGAATAAATTCCTGCTGAGGGTGCTTCCTGCCTCCCTTCGGAGGAACGTTGGCCTTAGTGCCCTCGATTATTTTTAAAAGCGCCTGCTGTACGCCTTCGCCGGAAACGTCCCTCGTTATCGACGGGCTGTCCCCGGATTTACGCGCGAGCTTATCTATCTCATCTATATATATAATGCCCTTGGAAGCCTTTTCAATATCATAATCAGCGGCTTGGAGAAGACTCACAATCATATTCTCAACATCTTCGCCCACATAGCCGGCTTCCGTATAACACGTGGCGTCGACAATGGTAAACGGCACATCCAGCACCCTAGCCAGTGTTTGGGCAAGGAGAGTCTTGCCGCAACCCGTGGGGCCTATGAGCAGGATGTTGCTTTTCTGGATATCCACATCCGAGCTCTTCGCAGTACTGCTGAACGAGCTAATTTCCACTCTCTTGTAGTGGTTGTAAACGGCCACTCCGAGAACCTTTTTCGCTCTGTCCTGTCCGATCACATACTCGTCCAGATGTGACTTAATTTTTTTAGGTGTAGGAAGGTTTTTGTAACTCTTTTTCAGGTAACCGTCTTTGGCCTCTTCGTCGGCGATAATCTCGTTGCAAAGGTCAATACACTCGTTGCAAACGTACACGGACGGGCCTGCGATCAGCTTCCGCACCTCTTTCTGACTCTTTCCGCAGAAAGAGCAGAACAGCATGCCGTCTTTACCGCCCCGCTTTGGGGTCATCTTGGTCACTTCTGTGATCCCTCCCTATTAGTTATTATAGCATCAACCAACCCATATTCTAATGCACCTTGTGCGTTAAGGAAAAAATCCCTTTCCGTATCCCTCGCTATTTTTTCAATTGGATGACCTACGTGCGTCTCCAGTATCCGGTTGATGTCCTCCCTAATACGTAAAATCTCCTTTGCGTGTATCTCAATATCGGTAGCATAACCCTCAACGCCGCCGAGCACCTGGTGCAGCATAACCCTTGCATGGGGGAGGATATATCTCTTGCCCTTTTGTCCCGAAGCCAGAAGCACAGCGGCCATGCTTGCGGCCTGTCCGATACATATAGTAACCACATCGGGTTTGATGTACTGCATGGTGTCGTAAATCGCCAGCCCCGCAGTAACAAAACCGCCAGGGGAGTTCACATACAAATATATGTCTTTATCGGGATTTTCAGACTCAAGGTACAGTAGCTGAGCTATTATGACGTCGGCAAGCGTATCGGTAATGGCAGAGCCAATAAATATTATGCGATCTTTAAGGAGACGAGAAAAGATGTCATATGCCCTTTCTCCTCTACTGGTCTGCTCAATAACGAGAGGCACAAAGCTCGACATACGAGTTAGAGTATACTGATACTACTTTTCTTTGTCAATTTGATCATTTTCGGCCAAAACATCCTCGATTTCGGACTTTTCAACGAGGAATTCAAGCACCTTTTCCTCAATCATTCTGTCCCTGAGACGCTCCAGCATATCGCCCTGCATATAGGAGTCTTTGAGCTGCTCATACGGCACGTTAGCCCCTCGGGAGAGTTCCCGGAGCCGGGCCTCAAGCTCTTTTTCCGTCACCTCGATACCTTCCCTCCGGGATATCTCGCCCAGGATGATGGAGGCTTTGATGTTTTTCTCAGCCCTTTGACGAAGCCGCCCCTCCAACCCCTCATTCCAGTCCGGAATGTCCATGCTCATTCTCGAGTACTGTTGGGTAAGCCCCTCCCTCAACTTCCCGACCTCCCTTCCCAATAGGCTCCGGGGGACGTCAAAACTATTTTTCCCTATCAGGTGATCCACAATATCGGATTTTGCTTTTTCCTCAGCGGCTCTGCCCAAGCTACCCTCCCGCTCCGCCCTTATCGCCTTCTCTAATCCGTCAAGAGTTTCTTCTTCGTGGTCTTTGGCAAACTCATCGTCTAAGTCGGGAACTATCCTTTCCATCACATCCTTAAGCTCAAGCTTGAACTTGACCGTTCTGCCAGCAGCCTTCGGGATTATAAAGTCATCTTTGTATGTGACCTCAAACTCCTTTTCCCCGCCCTTCTTCATGCCCAGAAGGTTGTCCTCGAACTCCTCCACAATCTGACCTTCTCCCACAACTAGCTGCACCCCCGACTTCTTCAGCTCAGGGAGAATTTCTCCCTCCAGAACTCCTTCATAATCCACAATAACGAAATCCCCATTCCTCACTTTCCTATCCCTGGTGAGCGCCTTTGCCTGGGCGCCCCGGTTTTGAAGGTGCTCTAGGATGCGCTCAATGTCAGAATCCGTTACCTCTGCTCTCTCCCGTTTGATGGGAATCCCTGTGTAGCTCGACAGATCAAACCCGGGCAGCACCTCAAACCGGGCAGTGTAATGGAACTCCTTGCCCTCGCTTATATCCTCTGGGTCAACGTCGGGCCTTGATACAGGCTGCACCGACGCTTCGGCCAGGGCCTGGTCTATGGACCCCGATACCAGTTTTTGAGTGGCTTCGCCCATGATACTCGAGCCGTAGATCGATTCAATGACTCGTCTGGGAACCTTTCCCTGACGAAATCCCTTAACGTTGGCGTTTTTATGAAACTCCCTGAATACCTCCTCGATCTTCTCCTTTACGTTCTCGGCCGGTATCCACACGTCCAGTTTTCTCTCGGTGCTGTTCAGGGTCTCCACATTTACTCTCATAGGCGCTTTACCTTTCCAAGCTGTAATATACAGTATTTTGGATTATGCAGGGGCTTTATGCGAGAGGGGGGATTTGAACCCCCACGGGATTGATCCCACTGGATCCTAAGTCCAGCGCGTCTCCCAATTCCGCCACTCTCGCTCAGAGTGGGCTGCGGGGGAATCGAACCCCCGACCCAGTGATTAAGAGTCACTTGCTCTACCTAGCTGAGCTAGCAGCCCATCAATGCCTAAAATTACTAAAATATTAAATTACATACACGAACCTCACAATTCAACCCCGAAAACATTTACCCTTTAGAACAGGGATAAATACCACCTAATTGCTTACAGAGTCTTTTCCCGGGGACACTATGACAAGCACATAATTATCAACATCAAGGTATTTTTTTGCCACCCTGGTAATGTCTTCTCCCGTCACGGCATAGATATTCCGGGCGTAATTTTTGTAATCATCCCACCCGACGCCGTATATCTCGTCGAAGGCCATCTTGGCTGACTGGGAGGAATTCTGCTGAAGCCCAATTTCAAAGTTCC
This sequence comes from Candidatus Dadabacteria bacterium, assembly GCA_022564935.1. Taxonomy (GTDB): domain Bacteria; phylum Desulfobacterota_D; class UBA1144; order Nemesobacterales; family JADFKM01; genus JADFKM01. Next base: position 25,272 of record JADFKM010000023.1, on the reverse strand, counting down.
CGACAAGGTAGTTCTGCGCCCTGTCGATTTCGGCTTTGCTCCCCCCCCGCTCAAGAACCAGCTTCAACTGGAACTTTATGCCTTCTATGGCCTCATCCTCCTTCTGGGGTGCGGTGGCGATGTAAATGCCGAAATAGCCGTTCTCTATGCCCGGGGTGAAAAAGGAAGTTACCGTGTAAGCAAGGCTCTGCTTGTCGCGAAGCTCGATAAAAAGCCTGCCTCCTTGTCCGGAGAGAATAGAGTTCAGGACTTCGAAGGCATACTCATCGGGGTCGTTGAGGCGCGGCGCCAGGAAGCCCATTATGATATGGGCCTGCTCGTTTTCTTTCCTCTCCAGGGCCGCTGTCCTAACGCTTTTTATGGGCGGCTCGGGCTTATGAGATTTGTGCTTGAACCCACCCTTTTTCATGCCGCCGAAAAGCCGCTTGACCGTATCGATGACATGCTCGGCAGGGACGTCCCCGGCCACAGCGATTACCAGATTTTCCGGCTTAGCAACCCTGTTATAAAAACCCTTAAGGTCTCCCGCACCAAACCCCTCCACCGTACTTCTTTTTCCAAGCGGGTTTAACCTGTAGGGGTGCTTTTCGTAGAGGGTTTCGAGAAACAGGTTCACCGATGTCCTCATAGGGTTGTCCTCCTGCCGGTTTATGTCCGAGATTATGTCCCTGCGGGCGCGCTCTATCTCCTCCCTATCGAACGATGGGTTCAAAAGAACGTCGGCAAAGATCTCCATCGCTTGATCGAAGTTCTTTGCTAGGGCTTCAAGGGTAAGGCCAATGCTGTTCCTGCCGGAAAAGCCGTTTACTGAGCCGGCCAGGTTTTCAATCTCCCTCGCAATCTCCTCGGCAGTCCGGTTTTTTGTCCCCCTCGTCAGCACCTCGCAGACAAAATTAGACAGGCCGTTGCTCTGGTCATCCTCATATCTCACGCCGCCCCGCAATACAGCCCTGGCGGAAAATATAGGCACAGAGCGGTTCTCCTTGACTATTAGCGTGATGCCGTTGGGAAGACGGACTTTCTTCTCGGTATCCGTAGTCCCAGCGGCCTCGGTATCTCCGTGCTCACTCTCGATACGTTTATCGGCCGAAGCCACAATCTCGGCAATATCACCCTCGCCCACGGTCTCCTTTTCGTTCGGAAATACGAAACCAAGCGTCAGGTTGGAAGAGTTGAAGTACTTTTTTGCCACACGCATGATATCTTCGGGGGTAACGGAGGCGACCATTGCAAGGTAGCTCCTCTCGTATCTGAAATCCCCCACGTCCGACTCGAAAAACCCCAGCTTCTGCGCCTGCCCGTGCATTGTCTCCCTAGCGTAAATCGAATCGCTCTCTATGTTTACCTTGGCCCGCTCGAGCTCTTCTGTGCTTACGGGGGAGTATTTAAGCCCGTAGGTCTCTGTTAATATTTCACCGATAGCGGGGCTTGCCCTCTCCGGGTCGAGTGTGCCTGATATGATAAAAAGCCCCTCGCGCATCGGGGTGTATGAGTAGGTATATATGTTGTTTACGAGCCCTTTTTCTTCCTTTACCCGCCTGTAAAGCCTGGAGCTGTCACCGCCGCCGAGGATGTATGATATTACATCCAGGACGGGGGTGTCTTCGCTCTTTATGTTCGTTCCGTGGAATGCAAATGAGAAATAGCCTTCATTCACTTCCCTCGTAAAAACGAATTTCTTGAGTCCGTTCTGGGGTTTTGCGTCAGGGATAAAGCACTCGGCAAGGGGTCTTGATTTTATAGAGCCAAAAGTGCTTTGGAGCTTTGGCAGCACATCATCACTGTTAAAATCACCCACTAGAACAACGACCATATTGTTCGGCGCATACCACTTCTTGTAAAAATTAACGACCCTATCCCTGGTGAAGCTCCTGACACTCTCTTTTGTCCCGATAATGGGCCTCCTGTAGGGATGCTCGCTGAACGCTTCGCCGAAAAGCCTCTCGTTGAGCTTCCTTGTGGGGGAGTCCTCCCCTCTCCTAATCTCCTCAACCACCACCTCAAGCTCCTTTTCAAGCTCCTCCGGGTCGAACGCGGAGTTTTCCATCGCATCGGAAAGCACATCGAGGGCCGTATCGAGGAACCTGCTTGCAATCTCTACAAAGTACACGGTGTGGTCAAACGAGGTGAATGCGTTTATGTCGCCCCCGTTGCTCTCAATTACCCTGGCAATCTCCCCTACGCCTCTCCTCTTTGTGCCTTTAAACACCATATGCTCGTGGACATGTGCAAGGCCATATTCTCCGGCCTGCTCGCAGGCGCTGCCGATTTTGACCCACACGTTCACGGCCACTACGGGCGAAGAGTGGTTTTCTTCGAGCAGCACCGTCATCCCGTTGGGAAGCTCCAGCTTGGTAACGCCGGAGTGACTATCGGGGCCGCTGGCCGCATGCTGCACAACACCTGAGTCGGTATCCATGTCTATCTCCTTCTTTGAAACTGAGTAGTGAGTCCCGCATCCACTAGAAAGGTAGATTATACCTAAGAGCACGACGATGAGATATTTCATATGAACCTCCATTGGGTTTAAAGATACCAGACATTTTATGGGGAGTGATATGGATGCCTTTTATGGCGTAAACAAATAGATTCCCGGCCTCTCAAAGTAGACCGGAGCCGGGCGTTAGGGGCTAAAGCCCCGAAGCAGGGGGATATGACAAGTCCATTTTCAAGCGCTTTTAACACCTTCTTCGTTACCGGCGGGTATTGAGCCGCCGATGTATGCTTTGGCCAGCCTGTGTATCGCAAAAGTTCCTCTTATGCCATGAAAGAAAAGTACTGTAAAACCCACCGCCGCCATAATAGCCACGCATCCCAAAGCCCCGCTGTAAGCATGTACTATGCTTGGTTAGGAAAAAATAAAGAAACAATATAGCAGCGCTCGGCCTGCTGCGCTTGTATATGCCGAAACTGAGCCCCGCAATCAAAGCCGCATCCACAAGAGCCCGTAAATTCAGAAACCACGGAGATCGTGGGGCTAAGACGCCTAGTGCGGAGAGCGCAATAAAGACAACGGTGACGGAAGCTACCGCCAAACCGGCTACCCAAGCGCACCTTGCCGCATTTTTTGCCCCTTTATAATCCACATTCGCCCCTGATAGAATCTTTAGTGAATTCTTTGACACTAAATTCCAAGCAGGATTTTGAATACTATATCACAAAACCCGTTTATTTTACGCGAATGCGGTAGTATATAAGTCTCCCGACGACTTGAAACCAAATGCGGGCATGTAAAAAAAATTACTCTTTGGTATCGAAGGCCTCTTGCGCTTCGGCGGCGGGTTTTCTTCTTAGTTGTTTCAACACATAAATGATCAGTCCGGAAACCCCGTAAATGTAGGATAATATGACGAATATCATCTCCGGGTTAGCCACCGTCGCGGCTATTAAGATCGCCGCTATCACCAGATTGTTGAAAGATTTTCTAAATAATACCCTCGAGCCCTTGGAGTACCTGACGTCACTGACCATTAGAAGCCCCAAAAAGGGGGACAAAAATAGATAGTACCATATACTCCACTCATTCGGGCCATAGGAGTATTCAGTCATAAGCATCACAGGGGCAAGCATAAGTGCTGCCGCGGCAGGAGAGGGAATGCCGGTAAAACCGAATTTCTCGATCGTCGTGGACTGGACGTTGAACCTGGCGAGCCTGAGAGCGGTGCAAACGATATAAAACAGCACAGACATGAGCCCGATCTTGCCCGCGCCCATCAGCGTCCACGAGAAAACAAGCACCCCCGGAGCAACGCCGAAAGAAACGAGGTCGCTGAGCGAATCGTAAGACAGCCCGAATTTACTCTCGGACTTCATTAGCCTCGCGACCGTGCCGTCAAGCAGGTCAAAAAGCCCCGAGATGCAAATAAACACCGCGGCCCACCAGAACTTCTTGTTTACCACATCGGACGCGGCGCCCTCAATGCCCATTAAGGCCACAGTCTGTATGGAAACCATTATGGAAAGGAGGCCGAAAAAAAGAGCAGCGGTCGTAAAGAGGTTAGGCAGTAGCGGCTTAACCTTCTCCCGCCGGCGCCTTCTTCGCTGAGACGTCGTTGATCCAGGCAATGATTGTCTCCCCCGAAGTCACTTTTTCTCCTTTATTCACGGCTAAATCGAATTCCAGGGGCAGGTACACGTCGACCCTGGAGCCGAACTTTATCATTCCAATCCTCTCCCCTTTTTCCACCTCGTCCCCTACGTTCTTATAAGAAACGACGCGCCGGGCGAGAAAGCCCGCTATCTGCACTACTACGACCTGCTCTCCCCGCTCCATTTCTATAAGCGTGGCGACCCTCTCGTTCTCAATGGAGGCCCGCTTCAGATTGGCAGCGAAGAATTTCCCTTCTATGTGCTTTGTGGTGATAATCTTGCCGCTTATGGGGAACCTGTTTACATGGCAGTCAAGCATGGAGAGAAACACCCCGACTTTCGACATCTCGCGATTGAGGAAGTGGGGCTCAAGGGCCTTACCCACTTCTACCACTGTCCCGTCCCCCGAAGACACTACCGATCTATCACCCGTAGGCGCTACCCTTTCAGGGTCTCTGAAAAAAAAGGCTATAAAAAAAGTGAGCAATCCCAGCACGAGGGATAATAAGGTGAACCCTAAAAGTGCCGCTAGCCACGCGAAGAACCCCGCAAAGCCTATGTAAGGCAGCCCCTCATGTGCGATCTTAACTCTATTTCCAAGCATCAGTTCTTTGTCTTGTCTACAAGCTTCTTTTTAAACAGGGATTCCATTAACCCCCTCAGTCTGGCGCCGACTTCCTCAATAGGATGGGTCTCGCCGTTTTTCAGCAGGGCATTGTAGACGGTGCGCCCAGCCTGGTTCTCCAGAATCCACTCCCTTGCGAACTCACCCGATTGAATCTCCCCCAGTATACTCTTCATTTCCTCCCTCACTGAATCATTGATTATGCGGGGCCCTCTTGTAACGTCTCCGTACTTGGCCGTATCGCTTATCGAGTAGCGCATATTTGAAATGCCCCCCTCGTAGATCAAATCCACGATCAGCTTAACCTCATGAAGACACTCAAAATAGGCCATCTCCGGAGGATAACCCGCCTCGACAAGGGTCTCATATCCGGCTGTAATGAGGGCCGTGAGCCCTCCGCAGAGCACACACTGCTCTCCGAAGAGGTCGGTTTCGGTTTCGTCCTTGAACGTCGTCTCAAGAATGCCCGCCTTTCCGGCGCCTATGGCCGAAGCATACGCAAGCGCAACATCTTTTGTCTCGCCCGTAGCGTCCTGGCCGACGGCAATCAGGGCGGGAACCCCTCCGCCCGCCACGTACTCGCTCCTTACGGTGTGGCCCGGGGCTTTGGGGGCCACCATGAACACATCCACATTCGGCGGGGGAACTATCATACCGTAATGAATGTTGAGGCCGTGGGCGAAAGCTATGGCGGCGTTGCCCCCTTCGAGATTTTCCCGGATGTGGTCGTTGTAGATAGCCTACTGGCTGGTGTCCGGGGCAAGAATCATGATGATATCGGCCCACTTGGAGGCCTCAGACACCGTTTTAACATCGAACCCGGCGTTTTTGGCCTTATCCCAGCTGCCGCCTCCCTCCCGCAGTCCCACCACGACGCTCATGCCGCTGTCCCTGAGATTCTGAGCGTGCGCATGGCCCTGGCTGCCGTACCCGATTATAGCAATTTTCTTATTCTTTAACTTGGATATGTTCGCATCCTTGTCGTAGTAGACCTTCATTTCTTATCTCCCTTGTCTTTCTTTGCGTTCTGTTTCGCCCGGGGCAGGGCTACAGTGCCTGTTCTTACAATTTCCTTTATCCTGAACGGCTTTAATATCTCTATAAAAGCCGAAATCTTTTCCTTATCCCCCGTTAACTCCAGCATGTAGGACTTAGGGCCCACGTCTATAACCTTCGCCCTGAATATGTCGGTAGACCTCAAGATCTCAGCCCTGTTTTCATGGGTCGCTTCAACCCTCACAAGGAGCATTTCCCTCTCAACATGGGTCAACTCATTAAGGTCTGTGACCTTAATGACGTTAATCATGTTGTTGAAGCGCTTTATTATCTGTTCTATTATCCAGTCTTCTCCGCTCGTAACAAGGGTAATGCATGACATTGTGGGGTCGAGGGTCTCAGCCACGCAAAGACTCTCGATGTTAAAGCCCCTGGCGCTGAAAAGACCCGCAATCCGCGCAAGCACGCCCGGTTCATTATCTAAGAGTATTGAAATCGTATGCCGCAAAGAGTGACCATCCTCCTCTAGTAAATTAAAGTTGGGGGGAGTGTACATTCCGGCTGCCATGCCGAAAGCAATCACTCCCCCACAGGCTTTTTCAGTCTTTTTGGTTGTGCTTAGGCCATGTCTACAGGATCCATTATCATCTCGTTCATAGCCCCGCCGGGAGCAATCATAGGATATACCATTTCAGTGTGATCGACAACAATCTCCATCAACACTACGCCAGGCATGTTCATCCCCTCCCGGAAAGTAGCCTCCAGCTGGTCCGGTCTTTCGCACCTGAGTCCCCTGGCCCCAAAGGACTCGGCGAGCTTTACAAAGTCAGGCATGACCTCAAAGTAAGTAGAGGAGAAGTTGCTTTCAAAGAACAGGGCTTGCCACTGTCTTACCATCCCGTGATACCTGTTGATAAACACGATTATCTTCAGATCCAAGTTCTGCTCTACGGCGGTGGAAAGCTCCTGGAAGTTCATCTGGAAGCTCCCGTCCCCGCACACGGCTATAACCTGATCGTCGGGACGGGCGAACTTCGCCCCAATCGCGGCGGGAAAACCGAATCCCATAGTGCCCAGCCCGCCCGAGGTAATGTGGGTTCTGGGTTTATTGAATTTATAGAACTGTGCTACCCACATCTGGTGCTGTCCCACATCGGTAACGATAATAGCCTCGCCCTTTGTCATGTCTGAGAGCAGCTCGACTGCCCATGAAGTTTGGATCTTATCATCGCTTTTGTGACATGTCAGGGGATGCTCCTTTACCCATTGCCCGATCATTCCCAGCCACTCGCTCCGGTCGACTTTGTGATCGGCGGGAACCATCTCGAGCATATGCTCCAGCACCGCCTTGGCGTCCCCAACAATGGGGCAGTGCACCTTTATATTCTTATCAATAGTCGAGGGGTCTATGTCCACATGTATTATTTTTGCGTTCGGGGCAAAACTCGCAAAATTCCCACCGGTAGCCCTGTCGTCAAACCTGGCCCCGATGGATAAGATTATGTCGCTTTCATGAATCGCCATGTTTGCGGCGTATGAGCCGTGCATACCCAGCATGCTGATAAAGAGCGGGTCTGAGGACGGAAAAGCGCCGAGGCCCATAAGTGTGGATGTAACGGGTATCTGGAGCCTGTGAGCAAACTCGATCAACTCGCTCGAGGCTCCTGACCATATAAGACCGCCTCCTCCGAAAATGACCGGGCGCTTAGCCCCTAGCAACATCTTCACAGCCCGTTTCATCTGCCCCACATGAGGCTTTACGTTGGGCTTGTAGCCCCTGAGGTTAAACTCCTTAGGTATCACGAACTCATCTTCTCCAACCAGCACATCTTTGGGCATGTCCACGAGCACCGGGCCCGGTCTGCCGGTGGATGCTATATAAAAAGCCTCTTTGATCGCTAGGGGAAGGTCTTTGGTACGCCTCACCAGTGTGTTGTGTTTCGTACATGGGCGGGTAATGCCGATGTGGTCGGCCTCCTGGAAAGCGTCGCTGCCGAGATAAGGGGTGGGAACCTGTCCGGTAAAAATCACTATCGGAGAGGAGTCCATATGAGCAGTAGCGATCCCTGTAACGGTGTTTGTGGCGGCGGGCCCGGATGTGCAAAGAACCACTCCCGGCCTCCCCGAAGCCCTCGCATACCCGTCTGCCATGTGGGTAGCTCCCTGCTCGTGCCTCGCGAGAACGTGTTTAAGAACACCCCTCTTTTCCGTGTAGGTGGACATCACATCGTAGACCTTGAGCACATAACCGCCCGGAAGTCCGAAGATCACATCTATGCCTTCGTCAAGCAACGTTTCAAAAAACATCTCAGCGCCGATCATTTTAGCCATCTTTAGAGTAACCCCCGGTAATACAGAACTGTCACAGTCACTTGCTTTGTATGAATTTTCTCTTTTTCTCTTCCATCTGATCTTTAAGAGCAAGCTTCATTTTCTTCAATCTTTTTATCTCAACCTCCCTGTCCGGAGACCCGGAGGCCCGTGTTTCCAAATCCTTAACCTTTCCGTCCAGCTCCCTGTGTTCATAATACATTGTTTTAAATTCTTCATCACCTTCAATCAATTTTTGTATGATTTCCGTATCATTCATCCCAAGACTCCTTCCTTTATGATTTCTGCTTCCGCTTTCCGGGCATAAATTGGAGCAAGCGAAGCCACCTCATCACTCAACCCTAATTCAAGCTTCCTTGCTCCGATGCGGGCGCAAACACTGGCCCTGGGAATATTGTAATGTAAAGGGACAAATTCAACTAAATCATTAACCCCAAGCTCTTTTAGTCCATCGGTGTCCCCAACGAAAACGGTCTTTCCCGTAACCCTTTTCATGAGACCAACCGGGGTATCGACAACAGTGTCTGTGCGCCGGGCTATTTCACCGTCCTCAAAACGAACAAACGAAGCGTAGAACTCCCCCCTCTTTGCATCTATAACAGAACATACCACATTGGAACAAAAACTCAGGTTTGAGGCCAGCACTTCAAGAGAGCAGACCCCCACGATGGGAATCCCTAACGCATAAGCAAGCCCCTTTGCAGTGGCTATTCCAACTCTCAGCGCTGTAAAAAAACCCGGGCCAATTGTTACGGAAATCCCGCCAATCTTCCGTTTGTCTACCTCCAAAAGCTTCAACATCTCTTCAATCATGGGAAGTAGTTTTTCAGAATGACGGGGGCCGACATTGATTAAGAACTCACCTACCACATCACTGCCGTCTAGAAGAGATACACTTCCCACATAAGTAGACGTTTCAATACCAAGCACCTTCATTTAGTTCAATATCTCTCAGTATCAATCTCTACCACGTCTTCTTCAATATCGGGCTGCTCAGCCACGGGGCCTTCTTGAGTAGCAGCTTTTTCGGTTCCGGCAGACATAATTCCTTTAATCCTCAATGCAAGGTCGCCCGCATTGGTCGCCTGTCTCATAGCTTCGTCGTATGTTATCTGACCGCTCTTAAACAGATTATAGAGGCACTGATCAAATGTCTGCATCCCATAGTGAAGGTTCCCTTCCTCGATGGCACTTCTGAGCTCCATAGTCTTTTCCGGGTTTGCTATCAACTCCCTTATTCTAGAAGTGGATATTAAAATTTCTTGGGCGGGAACCCTTCCCTTTCCGTCCGCTCTGGGCACGAGTCGCTGGGATATGACGGCGCTGAGCACCTGGGAGAGCTGATAGCGAACCTGGTTTTGCTGGGAGTGGGGAAATATCGCCAAAACCCTGTTTATGGTTTCCTGCGCATCTAGGGTATGCAAAGTCGACATCACGAGGTGTCCGGTTTCGGCGGCAAGCAGAGCGATCTCGATTGTTTCGAGATCGCGCATCTCACCCACAAGCACTATGTCAGGGTCCTGGCGCAAAGCCCCCTTGAGAGAGTTTGAAAAAGAAAGAGTATCTATGCCAATCTCACGCTGGCTTATAAAGCTCTTCTTGTCTCCGTGCACGAACTCGAGAGGGTCTTCAATAGTAATTATGTGGGCCGAGCGGTTGGTGTTCATAAAGTCTATCATAGCGGCAAGCGTGGTAGATTTCCCGCTGCCCGTCGTGCCCGTGATCAGGATCAAGCCGCGCTCCTGCTGGGAGATCTTCTCCATTATAGGGGCGAGGTTCAACTGCTTAAAATTCAATATTTCATGGGGAACGGCCCTCAGAGACATCGCCAGCGAGCCGCGCTGCTGGTAGATATTTACCCTCCAGCGTGCAAGCCCCGGTACGCTGTATGCCAGGTCGGCTTCGTTTGTCTCGTTAAATCTCTCCGCCTGCAATTTATTCATCATGGAGTTGGAGATCCTAACCATGTCTTCCTGGGAAACAGGTGGCGCTCCCTTTACGAAGACCAATCTTCCATCAATGCGCAGCGCGGGAGAGCTGCCCGCTTTTAGATGCACATCTGAGGCTCCTACTCTGAGGGCTCCACGCAATATATCGTCAATGTTAACTTCAGCCATTTATCTCCACCCCTGTTTTCAAGAATCGTACGTCATTTATAGAGCTTTAGCTCCCTTAGAATTTCACTCTTTATGCTATCGAGTATTTCAACATTCTCCATAAGGAACTGCCTTGCATTCTCTCTTCCCTGTCCCAGTCTCTCTCCCTTGTAGGAAAACCATGTGCCGCTCTTATCCATAACTCCGAGCGATGCGCCGAAATCAATGACCTCACCGATTTGGGAAATACCCTTGCCGAACATAATGTCAAACTCCGCCTCTCTAAAGGGCGACGCGACCTTGTTCTTAACGACCTTAGCCCTGACCCTAGCTCCCGTAATTTCGTCTCTGTCCTTTATAGACCCGATCCTGCGAACGTCTATCCTGATAGAGGTGTAGAACCTTAAAGCGGTGCCGCCGGTCGTGGTTTCAGGGTTCATGTATGCGGGCACACCTATCTTCATCCGAGTCTGGTTTATAAATATTATAATCGTTTTTGATTTGCTCACGTTCGCAGTGAGCTTTCTAAGGGCCTGCGACATCAGCCTTGCCTGAAGGCCGACATGGATATCGCCCATCTCTCCCTCAATCTCTGCCCTCGGCGTCAGGGCGGCAACGGAATCAATGACAATGATGTCGACCGCTCCGCTCCTCACGAGAGTATCCACGATCTCAAGGGCCTGTTCGCCGAAATCGGGCTGAGAAACCAGCAGGTCTTCAACCCTAACGCCCAAAGACTGAGCATAGCTGGGGTCCAGAGCGTGCTCGGCATCCACGAACGCCACAATGCCGCCATTTTTCTGTGCCTCGGCTATTGCGTGAAGAGCCACGGTGGTCTTCCCGGAGGCCTCGGGTCCGTATATCTCGACTACCCTGCCCCGTGGATACCCGCCCACGCCGAGGGCCACGTCAAGACCTATAGAGCCGGAGGATATAACCTCTATCTCGGGGATGCTCGCCTCCGAGCCAAGCCTCATAATCGCTCCCTTGCCGAACTGCCTCTCTATTGAGGAAATCGCAAGGTCAATTGCCTTTTCTTTATCCCCTGAGTCCTTTCCGTTTACTTTCTCTTCACTTGCACTGGCTCTGGACATTACATAAGTCCCCCCCCCGTTTGGAAATTATACATCATTTAATAAGAATATCCTAATTAAGTCAAGAACGGTTTGGGATGATGCCATTTTTATTTGAGCCCTGGTTCCGCTGAAGCTAAATTGAGTCGATTCAGTGCCCTTGGCGCCGTGTGAAATCCCTATGAAAACCGTGCCCACGGGCTTCCCGGGAGTTCCGCCGCCGGGGCCCGCAATGCCCGTTATCCCCACGCCAATATCGGTGCCGGAAAGCTCCCTTACGCCCTGAGCCATACGCTGCACCACAGGGGCGCTTACCGCTCCGTATCTGTTAAGAAGCTCCCGTGGGACTGCGAGCAGCTCGGTCTTCGCCTCGTTGCTGTAGGTCACTACCCCCCTCTCGAAATACCGCGAGCTTCCAGGAACATCCGTTATTCTGCTCGCCACAAGACCCCCGGTGCACGACTCGGCCACCGAGATGGTAAGCCCGTCCTTAAGAAGGAGCTCTCCGACCACTTCCTCGAGGCTCTTTTCCTCAGTGGTGAAAACGCTGCGGCCAAGCCTTGACCTGATCTCCGAGGTGAATTCGGAAGCAAGCTTATTCGCCTCTTCCCCCGTACCGCCGCGAGCTGTCACACGCAGATGCACTTCGGGGAAATGTGCTCTATACCCGAGATAAACGCCCTCTCGCTCCATCCCTCCAAGCATCTGGGCAACTTCGGATTCCATGAGGCCCGTCACCTTAACGAGCCGGGTCACAAACCGCTCCCTCCCCCCTCTCCTTCTCCGGAGCTCGGGAACCACGTACTCTTCGACCATAGGCTGGAACTCCCTCGGAACCCCGGGCAGGAAAAAATAGACTGTGAAGTCTTTCTTGTGACTAAACCCCGGAGCCGTGCCCCAATCGTTAGGAAGCACTTGCGAGCCTGTGGGGAAATAGGCCTGCTTTTTATGTATTTCCTTAAATTCCCGCCCCCTTTGTGCGAACCGGCGTTTAAGCCCGTCATGGGCTTCGGCGTTCAGCTCGAGCGGAACCCCGAAGTAATCGGCCGCACTCTGTGCCGTTATGTCGTCGGTGGTGGGGCCGAGGCCTCCCGACACTATCACGGCCTCAGAGAGCTTTGCAGCACTGCGGAGGGCAAACAGTATGTCGTCCCTGTTGTCACCTACCGAAACATGATAGCAAACCTCAAAGCTTAAGGAGGCGAGCCTCTCGGCCGCCCAGCTGAAATTCGTATCCTGGGTCAGCCCGTTCATTATCTCGCCACCGGTAGTCACAATGCCGATTTTCATAAGCCGCTGAAAAAACAGAAATACACGCTCGAATTAAAACCACCCGCAACAAAATAAAATACCGGAATTTACAGATGTTGTATACGGAAACGGGGCTTGGGGTTACGTGTATAAGGAAAACCCGAAAAACTCTATAAAACCCTTATTCCGACCTGCAAAACGATGTTGGCGTAAACCCCGGCCGCGATGTCATCGAGAACTATACCCCAGCCCGCAGGGAGCCGCTCAAGCAGTCTAATGGGAGGAGGCTTAAGGACATCGAAAAGCCTGAAGAGGAAAAAACCGGCCACTATCGTATACGGTGTGGGGTGTATCAAAAACATGGTGACGACGTAGCCGCATAGCTCGTCTATGACAACTTCTCTGGGATCATCATTTTTGGGCTCCCCGCCGCCGAAAATCCCAATCGCCCCGGTTGACACCCATACGGCAAATGCGCTGAGAGCCACCGTCACGGCGGCGTAACCGAGCGCGTCCAGCCCCCCCAGTACGAAGTAGTGCAGGAGGGCGGCACCCAACGTGCCCGCCGTCCCTGGCGCAAAGGGGGAATAACCCAGGAAAAACAGTGTGGAGCTCGCCTTTATAAACCACTGCTTCAACTCAAATCCACCCCCTCAAGCCTTAGGAGCTGCTCCTTTATAGCAGGGCCGTAGTAATAACCGCCCAGGCCGCCGCTGCTCACCACCCTGTGGCACGGAACGAGTATAGGCACTGGGTTCGCGCGCAGGGCTCCTCCCACGGCACGCGCGGCACGGGGTTTTTCCACCTTCCGAGCTAGCTCGCCGTAGGTGAGGACTTCGCCGTAGGGGATTTTCAAGAGCTCCCGCCAAACCCTGAGCTGAAATGACGCGGCGCCGCTCAGGTCTACGGGGGAGCTAAACCGGGTTATGCTGCCTGAAAAATAAAGCTCAAGCTCACTTGCCGCTCGCCGGACTTCCTCATTATAGCTCAACTCAATATCTCCAAGCTCCCAGATGTATTTGTTGCACTCCTCAATTCCGAACACCACCCTTGACACCCCCGTGGAAGTGCCGAAAACAAACACCTCGCCTATAATAGAGTTCAGCTTTGCAAGTGACATACCCATAGCAGCCTACCCCTCCAGGAGTATAAATACATAATCTCTCGAACGAGGGGTTAGATGTCAAGGCGGGGGCAAAATTTATCAACAGAATTTGGATAAACACAGATTAGCGTGCTATAGACAGTCAGTTATAATTAAATAAGTTCCTCAAACCGCAGCAATCTCCGGGCACCTGCAACAAATACTCAAGAAGGAAGGAACAGGTGTTGAACAAAGAAACAAACCCACACGCATATAAATATCACTGCCCGCTTGGATTGCATTACTTTCTCCAGGCACCTTTCCCCATATACATCATGGAGGGGCAGTCATGCGTGCGCGTCATCGACTCCGACGGCAAAGAGGGTAGAAAAATACTCCTAAACGGCGAGGGGGTAACCTACCTCGGCATCACAGACAGCAACGGCACAGAGGTCAAGAACAAAGACATTTTAACCGTTCTTAATTCCCTCAAAACCCTATTTACCGCTAACCCCGCCATGGAGCATCTCGTCGAGCCCGTGGAGTGGCACATAAGAAACTTCGAGTCCGTTTGAACAAACTCTACTCGGCATTTTTTACGCATAAACCAATTCTGCGTTCAAAACCACCATATCCATACGGCAAAAATGCGCTTTTTCGACCACCACCTAAAACACTGCCATGCGAATAACCGGAAATACCGGTTTCCTTGAAATGCATTCCAAAATGCGTATTATTTTCTGGATTCCGAGAACCAAACCCACGCAGACGCGGAGGCGGCTTATTGAGTGACGACAACGGTCTGATAAAAGACAACTGGGCAGTGGTGCTGGGAGCCTCGAGCGGTTTCGGCGAATCAATCTCCCTGGCGCTTGCCGACGGGGGGGCCCATATATTCGGAGTGCATCTGGACAGGAAGTCCACAATGCCCAATGTAGAGCGCATCCAGAGGGAAATCTCAGAAAAGGGAAGGGAGTCCATTTTTTTCAACATAAACGCGGCCCAGCCTGAAAAGCGAAGCGAAACAATAGCGAGGATCGAAGAAACCGTCAAAAACAGCAACAGCCCCGGCGGGGTTAAGGTTCTCGTCCACTCAATCGCCTTCGGAACCCTGAGGCCCTACATAGCGCCCGCTCCAAAGGATATGGTTACCGAGGCGAACCTGAACATGACCCTCGACGTCATGGCGCACTCCCTTGTGTACTGGGCCCAGGAGCTCATTTCCAAAAACCTTATGGTAGGCCCCGCAAGGATATTTGCAATGACGAGCGCCGGGGGTCACAGGGTATGGCCCGCATACGGCCCCGTTTCGGCGGCTAAAGCCGCAATCGAATCCCACATCCGCCAGCTTGCGATGGAGCTTTCTCCCCGAGGCATAACGGCAAACTCTATTCGGGCGGGAGTAACCATAACCCCGGCCCTGGAGAAAATTCCCGGAAGCGCCTCGATCATAGAAAAGGCCAGGGAAGCCAACCCTTCAGGCCGCCTTACCACTCCAAAAGACGTTGCCGACGCAATAGTGGCCCTGTGCAGCACCGGCGCTCACTGGATAACGGGAAACGTAATAGGGGTGGACGGTGGCGAGGACCTAATTTAGGGGCATTATAATATTATTGAAGCCCGCTTAGCAAAGACCGGGATATATCACAAGCAGACATGGAACACAAAATCACCCTTTACAACACACTCACCCATAAGAAAGAGCCGCTCGAGCCGCGGGAAGGAAACAACGTAACAATTTATGCCTGCGGCCCCACGGTATACAGCTCCGCCCACCTCGGACACGCCCGCTCGGCCGTGACTTTCGATATCATCAGACGGTTCCTGAAAAAGATGGGCTACGGCGTGACCTACGTAAGAAACTTCACAGACATTGACGATAAAATAATCAACAAGGCGACCGAAGCCGGCGTCCCGGCTGAAGAGATATCCGAGAAGTACACCCGGGAATACAGCAAGGACATGGCCGACCTTGGAGTCAGCGAGCCGGACTTCGAGCCTAAGGTCACCGAGCACCTGCCGGAAATAATAGAGCTTATAAGCTCCATCATAGACAACGGGTACGGCTACGTGTCCGGAGGGGACGTGTTCTTTTCCGTAAAGAAATTCCCCGGCTATGGGAAGCTCTCCCGCCGGAGCCTCGAGGATATGAGCGAAGAGAGCTCGAGGATTGATCTTAACGAGCAGAAAGAAGACCCGCTCGACTTCGCACTTTGGAAGGGGGCCAAGCCGGGCGAGCCCTCCTGGGACAGCCCCTGGGGGCCGGGACGTCCAGGCTGGCACATAGAGTGCTCGGCGATGAGCATGAAGTACCTGGGGTCGAGCTTCGACATTCACGGGGGCGGAAAAGACCTCATATTTCCCCACCACGAAAACGAGATCGCTCAATCTGAGGCGGGCACCGGAGGGGGGTTCGCCAAGTACTGGGTCCACAACGGCATGATCCTGATAAACCGTGAGAAGATGTCGAAATCCCTCGGCAACATATTTAACATCGGACAGGCGCTGAAGAAGTGGAACAAAGAAAGCATCAGGCTCTTTTTTGCCTCTCACCACTATCAGAACCCCGCGGACTTTTCCGAGCAGGCGATGGATGAGGCCGAGGCCGCGCTCGACAGACTGTACATAACCATCGATCGGATCGACAAGCTCAACAAGACGAAGCCCGGGGAAGACAAAACGCTTGAAGAGAGCCTCGCGGGCTTCAAGACAAAGTGGGTTCAGGCAATGTGCGACAACTTCAACACCGCAGGTGCCCTGGGGAACCTGTTTGACCTCGTGAAAGCCGTAAACCGCTCTATCGATACACACGGCTTTACACTCACTCTGGATAAAGTCAGAAAAGAAATCCTGGAGTTCGGCGACCTTATGAACATACTGCAGGAGGAGCCGGAACAGTACCTTAAAAGCGGCAAATCCAGCGGCAAAGACCTCGACATAACGGAAGATGAAATACAGCGCCTCATCGAAGAGCGCAAGGCCGAAAGAAGGGAAAAGAACTGGGCCAAGGCCGACGAGGTTAGAGACTTCCTCAATGCAAAGGGCATCACTATCGAGGACAAGCCTCAGGGTACCGTATGGCGCGTGGACGGCTAAAATATCCTGTTTGCGATTTTCATCTCTATGATCAAATCCCTAGAGTAACCAGGATCGGGATAGAGCGTTTAGATAAACCGGATTACATATTTGGGTTAGGTTTTCACGCAAACACCGTTCTTAAAAACGATTTTATTATTTTCCTCTAAGTGAAATTATTCTAGCAAGCATGATGATATGCGTAGAAATGACGATTGGAACCAAAAAAGTAGGTAGAAGACTGAGCGGAAGTGCCAACAAAGCGCGCATGGAGTCGGGGGCTGTAATTAGCAGGAATGCAGCCGTAACCACAACGAATAGAATATCGATCAGGCCCAACACGTTCCAAATCAGCAGCGCCGGTAAGTTGACCCTCCCGCTAACGAAGCCGTAGGCGGCCAGCATTGTAGCCGTTGATGCAATTGCTATGTCGCCCCAGCCTCCGAGAACTGCAAACTGATATGGAAGTTCGCCCCTCGAATACAGAAAAAGAAAATAGAACCCTACGAAGCGAGTTAAATGTATGAGAACAAGGGTGTGAATATTTACAGTTGAGAGCCAATCACCCAGCCCGGTGAATTTCCAGTAAGATAAGAGAACAACGCCTGTTAAGATCAGTACGACGGCAGGCGGCGGAAGCAAGCTCAAAAGTCCAAATACGCCCGCAAGGAGGGCTAGAAAGAACCAAATCGCAACTAAGCTAATTACCTTAAAAGAGTTCATCTCAGGGATTTCTTACACATAAGCAGTAATGAAACTTAGGTGTAGGAAGGGGGCAAACAGAATTGGATTTTAAATTGGTAAAGATACTTGAGAGGCTTTCTAGAAAATAAACATTACTAATTGCATAAGTACACTAACCCCCCAGGTCGATACACTCAAAAATCCGCTCTACGTTTAGCGGGGCCTCGGTCTCTCCCCTGCAGCTGTACCAGCAGGAGGTGCATTTGGTCTTGTCGAAGATCCCGGGGTAGTACTCGGTGCCGTGAGCTATGACGGGCATCTCCGAGCACCGCTTGATGTGCCCGCTGGGAGTGACGGTGATCATGTTGATCCCGGCCATGCAGTCGGATACACCGCTGTTAGTGAAGTATTCGGGGATCTTTTTTAGATAGTAATTGGTGGAGCCGACCACGCCCTTATGTTTCTTCTTGAAATCCAGCAGCTTATTTATGACACGCTCTACTTTCCCGGAATTTTCATCGATAAAGTGAGAGTCGTTGTTTGTTTTCATAAAGGAATATGAGCTGTAGGACACTTTTACTCCCCACTCCTTGGCCTGGTAGGCGAAATCAAGCACCTGGTCGAGGTTGTCTTCCATGATAATTGTATTGAGGCCGACGTTGCCCTTCTTGAGCCCGGCAATCTGCGGTATCAGCGTGGACAGGTGTTTCCACAAGCCGGGTACAGCCCTGGATTCATCGTGCCTGTCGCTTAGAAAATCAAGGGATATAAAGATCTGATGAAGTCCCGCGTCGAAGAATTCTTCGGCCTTCTCGACCGTAAGGAGGTCTCCCTTGGTAATCATGGCCGAGTAAGTGTAGACGGAGCTGCGCTTTATCTGCCCTATGATGTTGGTAAGGTCTTTTCGCAGCATGGGCTCTCCGCCCGTAATGGTGACCATGAACGGCTTTATTCTCTTCAGTATCGGTGTGTAATCCTCAAGCCTTATTTCGTGTTTGATTTGCCAGTAGTCGCAGAAGTCGCACCCGGCATTGCAGAGCTTCGTCACTTCAAGATTCATGAGCTTCGGTCTCTCCACAGCTCTGCCGTGGGCGTATTTCACCGCTCCGGCAAGTCCCCTTCCAACACGCTCCAGCGTTCCCAGTACAGAGTGAATGCTCGCCTGTGTTTGGTTTTCGCCCGACATAACCCTAGAATTATAAATGAAGGAAAAGGGGATTATCAAGTTTTTAGGATCACTAATTATCTCTCCATAAATAAACATGTTGACTTATGAGTAGGAAATTTGTTACATTGGTTGGGGGGGGTGAGCATAACAGCATTTTGCGGTCTCGGGCATTTGAACTGGTATTATTTTGAGACCGGCGTCCTGCAAGGCGCTTATATGTGAGCCCGGCACACGAGAGCGGGATTAAAGATGTGGTGCAAAAGGGAGGGAAAATATGGCTAAGAAAACAATTACGGTAGAGATATACCGGTGCGATTATGTTGACCCCGAAGGGAACGCGTGTACCGCCGAAGGGGAAAGGCAGGCCATAAGGCAGTGCGCCATGTGCAAGACCGACCTCTGCAGCCGCCATTACCAGATGTGGCAGGTTTCAAGCCAGGCGGGAAGGACGTCGCTCACTTACCACTTCTGCGAAAAACACGCCGAGGAGTTCATTGAAACCCTGGTAAAGACCCTCGGAGACACCAGACCCGTGTTCTATGCCGGGATGGCGAAGTAGCGGGCTGTTAATGCGCCAGGCAGTTTTTTTATTTACCAAATCACCCCGGGTCTCTTTACCGCCCGTCACTGCTCAAGGCCGTACTCTTCGACCTTCCGCCTCAGGGTGAGCCTGTTGATGCCAAGCATCCGGGCGGCCTTTGACCTGTTACCCCCGCTAGCCCGCAGCGCTTCTTCCAGAACGACCCTTTCGGCCTCCTTCATTATGTGCCCGTACACTCCCCCCTCGTCCCCGTTAGATGCGAGCAGGGATTTTATCGAGTTTCGGAGGGGGACGTAAAACGGCTCCTCCATAAACGTCTCTTTCAGCATGTTTTCAGAGTCTACGTCGAGGTCATATGAAGTAAGGCAGGTAGACTTAGAAAAAGCTATCGCCTTTCTGACGGCGTTTTCAAGCTCCCGTATGTTCCCCGGCCAGTCATAACCCATCAGCTTGTCAATAAAGCGGGGGGTAACGCCCTTGATCTCTTTGCCAGCCCTAGAGCTGTGGCGCTGAATAAAGCACTCGACCAAAAGGGAGATGTCCTCTTTCCTCTCCCTCAAAGCCGGAAGGTGTATATTGACTACGTTTATCCTGAAATAGAGGTCTTCGCGAAACATGCCTCTGCGGACCAATTCACCGAGGTCTTTATTGGTCGCAGCTATCACCCTGATGTCGGCACTAAGCTCCCGGTTATCACCCAGGCGCTGAAACGTGCCGTTCTGAAGCACCCTGAGCACTTTAGACTGCAGCGCCAGCGACATGTCCCCGATCTCGTCGAGGAATATGATACCGCCGCCCGCTTCCTCGAACTTACCCCTCCTTGCCGATGTCGCACCTGTAAAAGAGCCCTTTTCGTAACCGAAGAGCTCGGCCTCGAGAAGCGTCTCGGGAATGGCCGCGCAGTTGAGCACTACGAACGGCCCTTCCCACCGGGTGCTTACCTTCCATATGGACTCAGCCACAAGGTCTTTCCCGGTTCCGCTCTCACCGGTGATAAGAACGGGCACATCGACCCTCCCGACACTCCCAATGACCTTACAAACCTCCTGAAGCATCGGTGAGTTCCCCACTATGGCGCACGTCACGGCTCCGCTGTCGGCATTCTCGCCGGGAAACCCGATCTTGTCTCCTTCAAGCTCAGACTCAATTCCCAGGGCACGCTCCACAGACTCAACCAGCTTCGAGCCATCAAGCGGCCTGAAGACGCAGTCAAATGCGCCGAAAGTCATAGACTCTATCAGGTACCTCGCCCCCTTATGGGCCGTTATGATTATTACAAACGAATTTTCCAACAGCCCGCTCAAGCCCCCAATAGTGAGACTGTCCACATCCAGGAGAACGACTCCTGCTCCCCGCGGGTTTTCCGTAACATCGGACACCATTATGTCATTGCCGGATGAGCGGAGGCAGTATTCAACTTCTCCAACGAGCCCCATATCCTTAGTAAGCAGCAATATATTTTCATTGATCATACTGTCCAACCTGTATCATAGTTATACATGGTGGTTACAATTTAATCAATTGTCCCTCCAAAAACAGCCGAAATAGGCCTTTAATGGGCAATTTAATGTGGCACTGGATTTGCATTTATATTTAGGATTTTTGTATCTGTATGTCTAAAAAAGCCCCTTTAGGGGAAGGAAGCTCTGGGAAAGCTCTACCGGATAAATAGGATTGATTATAGTCGCGGCAATAGCCCTGTCGTCGTTTCTGGCGATTAACATAGGCGGCAACAACTCCGCCGCATCGATGGGTCCGGCCTACGGCGCGGGGGCGCGGACAAAGAGGGAATCCATTGCCCTTATCGCCATTTTCACCCTCCTGGGCGCCCTGATTGCCGGAGTGCCCGTAATAACAACGATGGGAAATGGCATTGTTCCAAACGGCGTTATGTCTTCGGAGCTTGGCCTGGTGCTGATAGTGCTTGTGATAGCCGCAATATTTATCACCTGGGCTAACTTACTTACGATTCCCGTCGCAACAACACACGCAATCGTGTGCGCCATTGCCGGGCTGGGTCTGTATTCAAACGCCCTTAACTCCTCGAAATTTATCGAGATCGTCATATGGTGGCTCCTAACACCCATTATTACTTTTGCAATAAGCTTCTTGATCGGAAAATTTTTCTACTTCAAGTTACTGAAGTTTCTAACAGACAAGTATTCTGAGGCAGGCATCTTTAGGATCTTCACCGTATTTCTCACTATATCGGGAGCGTACGTGGCGTTTTCTGCCGGGTCAAACAACGCTGCGAACTCCATCGGCCCCCTCGTGGGCATGGGGTTGCTTAACCCCTCCGTAGGGGCGGTCCTGGCCGGGGTGGGAATGAGCATAGGAGCAATCTTCATCGGCGGCAGGTTGATCGAGACGGTGGGAAAAGAGATTGGGGAGATCTGCATCATCAGGGCGGTAACGGTGGAGCTAATTGGAGGAACGTTAATCTTTTTGGCCTCCGTCAAAGGTATACCCGTTTCATTAGGAGAAATAATAACCTCTGGTATAATAGGTTTTTCATGCGCCATCCAGGGGTTTTCGTTCACGTTTAAGAACCGCCACGTGGTGAGAATTTCATTGTTCTGGCTGGTGGTGCCCTTTGCAGCTATAGGACTCAGTTACGGGATGTGTGTGTTGTATTTCGAGTTTGGTCTGAGAGCCGTGCTCGGAGGCGGGTATTAATATTGTGTTCTTGACTAAGGGGTAAATACCCTATATCAAATATAAGCGAGGATTGTGAAACGAAACGTTCGGGGCTTCGTTCACAATAAAATAATCGGAGGTTTATATGAATCTCGAAGAGATAAAAAAACTCAACCAAGAGTCGAGCGGGATGGGGCCCCAGGAAGTGCTCCAGTGGGGACTCAGCAATATTCATCCCAAGCTCGCTCTTGCCTCGAGCTTTGGAGCCGAAGATGTCGTACTCATCGATATGCTCATGAAGATAAACCCGGAGGCAAGGATTTTTACGCTCGACACGGGAAGGCTGAACCAGGAAACCTATGACGTGATGGACGCCGTCAAGTCAAAATACGGCTTAAAACTCGAAATTTTGTTCCCTGAGACCGAAGAGACGAAAGAAATGGTGCGCGACCACGGCATGAACCTTTTCTACAAGAGCCTTGAGTTGAGGCATATGTGCTGCGGCATAAGGAAAGTCAAGCCGCTCAATAATATGCTGGCCACGCTTGACGGATGGATTACGGGGCTTAGGGCCGATCAAACCCAGAACAGGGGTGACGCCGCAAAGTTTGAGCTGGACGAGCAGCACGGCGGAATGGTGAAGCTAAACCCGCTGATAGACTGGAAGTGGGAGCAAGTCATCGAATACATAAAGGAAAACGACGTTCCCTGCAACAAGCTTCACGACCAGGGGTATCCTAGCATAGGATGCGAGCCCTGCACGCGTCCCATCAAGCCGGGCGAAGACCTCAGAGCGGGCCGCTGGTGGTGGGAGCAGGAATCGGACAAAGAATGCGGGCTTCATGCCGACCACGGAGATTGATTTAGGGCAAAGCATCTGAAAAGCCACACTAATTCAAACATCAAACGAGTAAGATTTTATTGATGCTTCAGATTAATACGAATGGAAATTTTTTTAGATTGCCCGAAGGTCATAGTTTAGATATAGACATTTAGGGAGACTAAATAATTCTGGAGAGTTTGTGATAATGGACGATATGAGAGAGCAGGCGCTTAAGGAAATCGAAGCTCTACGGGAATCGATAAGACAGTTCCAAAACGGCGAAATTACCCCTGAGCAGTTCAGACCCAGGAGACTAGCCTACGGGATTTACGCGCAGCTCCCGCACACCTCCAATATGCTGAGGCTGAAGCTCCCAGCGGGAGTCGTATCCGCGAGGCAGCTGGAGGCGATTGCTTCTGTAGCCGAGAAGTGGGGCCGGAGCCTGGCTCACGTGACCACAAGGCAGGACATCCAGTTTCACTGGGTGCCGCTGGAGGCCGCCCCCGAAATCTTTACACAGCTGCTCGAAGTGGGCATGATCAACCGCGGCGCATGCTCCGACAGCATCAGGAACGTAACCTCCTGCCCCATGGCCGGGCAGTGCCGGACGGAATTTTTCGACGTCATCCCATACGCACGCGCAATCAGCGATTATTTCCTGTTCCACCCCTTTAACCTTATAATCCCAAGGAAATTCAAGATCTCGGTCTCGGGCTGCGCAAGCGACTGCGCCCTCGGCTCGATGCATGAGATAGGGATCATAGCGACCTCAAGGGGCTCAAACGGTAGTAGTGATGAGGGGTTTATCGTAAAGGCAGGCGGAGGCCTGGGCTCGCTGCCTCACCTTGCGCGCGGGGTCAGGGACTTTATTCCCAAGCAGGACATTCTCATAATATGCGAGGCGATCGTGAGGGTTTTCCACCGCATGGGCAACAGGAAGAACCGTCTGCGGGCGCGGATGAAGTTCCTCATGAAAAAGCTGGGCTATGAGGAGTTCCTGAGGGTTCTTAACGAGGAGTACGAGCTGGTTGAAGCCGAATGTGGGGATGCGCTGAGGAGCTACTTAACTCGGCATGTAGAGAAATACTCCCAACCGGCAGTGTCAAGACAACCCGGCGACACCGAGCCTAATACCGTCCCTTCCGAGGACGACCCCGAAGAGTTCCCAGAGGATTTCCAGGCATGGCACAAAACAAACGTAACCCCTCAGAAACAAACGGGCTACAGCTCCGCAACGGTAAAACTGACCCTTGGAGACGCATCTTCAGACCAGCTGCGCTCACTGGCGCAGATAACAAGGGAGCTGGGCAACGGCACGATCAGAACGACGGTGAGCCAGAACTTCGTTATTCCCTATATCGTTGACTCCGACCTTACGGAACTCTACTCACGGCTCAAAGAGCTTGAGCTTGCCGAGCCCAACGCCCACCACGTCGACGACGTCGTCTCATGCCCGGGGGCCGACTACTGCAGCATAGCCATCACCAAGTCGATGGGGGTGGGAGCTAAGGTCAGGGCCCACCTGCAGGGTAGACAAACCGACGTCGATAAACTGGGCAAATTCCGCATCCAGATAAGCGGCTGTCCCAACTCCTGCGGCCAGCACCACATCGGCGACATAGGTCTCACGGGACTCATGGTCAAGGGCAAGGACGGGATTGAAAGACCGCACTACTCAATCCTTGTAGGCGGCGGCATAACGGGAGATAACCCGACCATAGCGCAAAGACTCACAGGGAAGCATCCCGAGGAAGCAACCCCCAAGATCATCGCCGCCATTGCCAACAACTACCTGGAAAACAAAGAAGGAGACGAGGCCTTTAAGGACTATGTCGCCCGAGTCGGGCTCCAGACTTTTTCCCGAATCGCCCGGGCTATATCCAGGGAAAACGTAGTCGACGCCCCCGACCCGAAACCGGGGGCGATAGATTGATGTCCATACTGGCCCTTAAGCCCTTTTCTTCTATTAGGCTCTGTAAGGAATTGCGCTTTGAGGTGTCCGTACGATTTAGCGGTATCAACAACCACACACACCCTCTGATTTTATGGTCAACCTATAGCTTTACTTAGAACAGGCCATCTCAGCCTACAAAACCGGCGTATAGAATCTGCAATTAATCAAAGAAACAGTGGAATGAAAACCGTTTAGGAAAAGATGGGTGGCTCGCGCTACCTGTAATAGACCTTTACTTCATAGCTGTCCACATGGCTCCCTCCGATACTCTCCTCAGAGTATTCGATCTCCCTTACATCGCCCTCAGAGTGATACAAAACCCCTGTCAGCACGTTTGTAATCCCGCCTATGAGGAGCGATGTATGGGTTCTGCTCTCGGAATTGAAGTCCAGACGCTTATAATTTATCTTGAGTCTTATGTGGCTGCCTCCGGAAATCATATTCTTGGTTTCTGCTATTACAGCCGCCGCAGCCTCCCTTTCGAGGGCCTTAACAAGCGGATACTGAACGTGAGCGGTGCTCTTGGTGTCGACGCCGGAGGAAAGACTTGGGGGGTTGCCTCTTACGTTAATCGATATGAAATGGTTCCAATCGCCGCCAGGCATAGCTCAGGTATCCTTCGCTCGTGAAATCAACACTCATATCATACCCATGAGATTTCTAAATTCCAGGGTCTATGTGTCATTATTTTTAAAGTTCTTCCCTCAGGGTCTCCGGTCGGACGCCTCGTCCCCTTGTTCGTCCCACAGTGAACGCTTTATGTCGTGCGATTTGACTTACTGAAGCAGATTGAATTATATTTCTATCAACGGATGGAGAAATTAAGCCACTTTCATCCTGATTGT
>JADFKM010000103.1 GCA_022564935.1 Candidatus Dadabacteria bacterium | reverse complement strand
TCATTTTCGACGTTACTAAATTCGGGGAGGGACGCTACGCCGTGCCGGAAGGTTCTTCCGTAACTAAGATTCCTCCTCAAACCTAATCTTTATTCTGGCTGTCTTTATATGTTACCTTGTCGAGGAAGATGAGGCTCAGCTCGTTGATCTCGAGTCCCCTGACGTAGGGCTTTATCATGCTGTACTGTATTGAGGTGAAGAACGGCGCAATGGCGACATCGGTTTCGGTGAGCAGCCTCTGCGCCTCGTCGTATAGGGGAGTGCGCTTGGCCGGGTCTATCTCCCTGGCAGCCGCCTCAATCAGGGAGTCAAACTTCGGGCTGCACCACCTGGTGTGGTTGTTTCCGCTCTTGCACTCGAACAGGTTCATGAAGTTGTGCGGGTCGGGGTAGTCCGCCCCCCACCCGGCGCGGTATATTTGCGGCGGGTCTGTTTTGAGTGTGCTGAGGTAGACCTTCCACTCCTGGTTGTTGAGCTTTACCTCGGCGCCGAGCCATTTCTTCCACATGCTTTGCAGGGCCACGGCTATTATGGGGTTGCTTCCAAGGTCTGGGTAGAGGAACCAGATTTCGGGAAGCCCCTTCCCTCCCGGATAGCCGGCCTCGGCCAGCCATTTCCTGGCCCGCTCAGGGTCGAAATCGATACCTATTGAGGGGTTGTGGCCCAGCATCCCCTTGGGTATCCACGAGGTCGATGGGATGCCTGCGCCCTGTATCAGCTCCACTACGGCACTTCGGTCGATTGCCGCCGAAAAGGCCTTCCTCACCAATTTGTTGTTGAAGGGGGGCTTTTTGGTATTGAACCCGATGTAGTTGCCCCTGAACTGGGCATTTTTCTTGAAGTCCGGGAGCTTCCTCAGCCTCGGCACTTCGAGTGTGGGTATGTCTTTTCCGTCCAGGAAATCAAGCTCCCCGCTCTCGTAAAGCGCGAGCGCCGATGAGGGGTTGCCGGACATTATCATCACCACTTGCTCCAAGGTTGCCTCGGCGTCCCAGTATTTAGGGTTCTTGAGGAGGGTGAGCCTCTCGTGGTGGCGCCACTCCACCAGGTTGTAAGGCCCTATGCTCACTATGTTCTCAGGCTTCGTCCACTCGATTCCGTACTTCTCCACTATGTCCTGTCTCAGGGGGAAGGTGGAGGAAAACGTGAGCAGGCTGAGGAAGTACGAGGCCGGGGCCTTTAGCCTGACCACAAGCGTGCGGTCATCTACAGCGTTCACACCCACGATGTCAGGGCTTTTCACAACGCCCGTGTTGAACTCCCTCGCCCCCTCCACGTCGTATAGGAAGTATGCGTAGCCTGCGGCCGTTTCCGGCTTGAGCAGCCGCTTCCAGGAATATTCAAAGTCCCCGGCCTTGAGGGGCACTCCGTCCGACCACACGACTCCCTCCCTGATTTTAAAGGTGATCGTCTTCTTGTCGTCGCTGATTTCCCAGCTCTCCGCAAGGCACGGCTCCGGTACGAAGCCTTCCTCAAAGCAGGTGAGTCCCTGCATGAAATTTATTATGACGGTGATGGACGTGTAGTCCCTTGCCAGTGTCCAGTCGAGCGTGGGGGGCTCGGTGGCCAGGTTTATCCGAAGCGGCGTGCTCGGCGTCCTTCTAGCGGAATCTCTCTCTTTGTCCCTGTCGCAGGCGGCCACAGGGATTAGCAAGAGCAAAAAAAGCACCGCATAGAGGTGTGCAGGATTTCTCAACTCAGGTACTCCTTCAGTCCTTCCTCGAAGCTCACGGGCGAGAAATCGTGTAGTATTGCCGTTACTTCTTCCGAGTTGAAGGGCGCTTCTTCCGCGAGCATCTTCAGCTGGTCGGTCGTGAGGGGCGGGTTCTTTAACACTCTTTCGAGCAGCGCGGCCGGGGGGTACAGCAGATAGGACGGTATGGGAAGCACTATGCGCTCCTTTCCAAGAACCTTCAGTAAAATCCCCATCATCTCCTTAAGGCTGAAGCTGCCGGGGCCTCCGAGCGGAACAGTCTTGTCGTCGGTCTTCTTGCGTTCAAGCGCCTCGGCAAAGCACCAAGCCACGTCCCGTACGTGAATGGGGTATAAAGTGCCGCTGCTTATGGCCGGGAGCACGGGGGACAGCTTGATTATTTTTATGAACGTGTCTATGAACTCCCCTCCCGGCCCGTATATTATGGACGGTCTGAAGACGGTGTATTTGAGCCCCGAGGCGCGCACGCACTCCTCGGCCTCCCATTTCGTTCGGTGATACATGCTCCCGGC
>JADFKM010000022.1 GCA_022564935.1 Candidatus Dadabacteria bacterium | reverse complement strand
CCCGCTAGTGTGCGGCGGGCAGGTCCGACGGAAGGGGGGGGGGGGGGGGGGGAGGAGGTTGGACATCAGGTGGGCAGGGGCATGTGACTATTTCCGTGTGTCCTGTCACACTTACCATCGTGTTTGTTTTTTTCGCAAAATCAGAATTAATATCAAAGAAAAAAGTTAAAAAAACTGTTAGCTCGCCGGTACCTCTCGGGTCGCAAGTGTACTCGAGTGTTTTGAAAAAAGATTGTTTTTCAGGAGCGATTTCGTCAGCAGTTTCGTTGATTAAATCCCCCTTTTTTTCATCGATTATATTTATGGGGGGTATATCTGAAAAATCATTATATTCAACACTAAGAATATTAATAAAACCAGGATTCGGATTGATAAGCTCGACAATTATGATAAAGGGCTCCCCAACGGCGACACACTCAGGAACCCTGAAGAGAGTCACCTCTAGACTTGTCGTTATCCTTTCTAATAAAGAAAAATGGCTCAGCTCTCCCGTAACGGTTGCCGTATTGGTTTCGGCGTTAGCTAAAACCAGCTGGTTGTCTAGGGGTACAATTACCCCATCTATGGAAGTGAGAAGAAGTGCGAATTGTGTGGACAAGCTGCCGTCGGGCTGCACGGGCGGGTCATCGAGAGGGACGGTCGCCGTCACGGGCACAGCGAACTCAAGGCCGTCGGGCAGAAGCTCATACGCAAGGTCCCCTTCTAAGTCTGCAAATTCGGGCGGCAAATTATCGGGGTCGAGGACTCTGATAACAATGGTTGTCTCCTCGCCCAGCGCGCCCGCGGGGAAGGTGAGCGTGAGCTTCCCGTCGGAGCTCGTTATAGTGCCCCCGTCCGGGCCGATGCTCGCGCTGACCTCATTACCCGGCCCGCCGCCGTCACACGTAGTTAGAACAAGCGCCGATATAAGTAAAACTCCTGCTACAGTTAAAACCTTTCTCATGACTTCCCCTCATCAGCTAATTAGATTAATTGCCCGGAAAGTACCGGGACAGCCCTAATAGCCGTACCACACCCTACTTCTTAACTGGGAACCAGCTTGGCACGCGATAATAATTGCTAAGTGACAATTTATTTCGTGCCATTAATATCCTATTATCTCATAACTCAAGCAGCAAAGTCAACCGGCAAGGTCACAGCATTAATAGCGCACTGCAGTCGCCTGCCGCCCAAAAAACGGCTGTCTACGTTATTCCGATTCCGATCCTCCATCTTCTTGCGGACTTCTACATTGGCCACCCACACAAACGCCGCCTTCCCTTCCATGTATGCTACACGCCTTCCTCTCGCAATCCTGGGTATCTGCGCAATCAGTCTGGCCATCGCCGTCATTGTCTATGCCGTCGCCGCAATCTTGTTCCGTTCCTTGCTCAGGGGGCGAAATTCCAGGCGGGGGCTCGACCTGCCCGAAATCAAAAGGTATCTTGGAAAAAGAGAACTGTCCGGGTGAAGACCATGCGAGAAGCGAATTGAAAATACTGAAACCGAATAGACCCTCCGATAAGTCGATAACATCGTCCGTGGCGCCGGACCAGTCTCTCTTGTCTTCAGAATCCCCGAGGGCTTTCAGCCATTCGTCGGTAAAGTTCAAAGGCTCGGTCTGCCCGAATAATACTGTTCCCAACTCCGGAATGCCTTGAAAAGCCGTTCTGCCCTTTTTAGCCGCGAAAATTATATTCATATCGGCACATACGTACGGCCCGAAAATATTCTCCGCCATCGGACTCAGGAACTCCAATCCGGCAAATGTATTGCGCCTATCATTTATAAGGTCTACCAGCGCACCCGCTTCACATACATCCAAGACGAGGGTGAACTTATCGGCCTTGATTTTATTGAGCCCATTAAGAAGCTGTCCCCATGACATGCTGCCCTCCGGGCCTTGGTCGG
This sequence comes from Candidatus Dadabacteria bacterium, assembly GCA_022564935.1. Taxonomy (GTDB): domain Bacteria; phylum Desulfobacterota_D; class UBA1144; order Nemesobacterales; family JADFKM01; genus JADFKM01. The sequence goes on along the minus strand of JADFKM010000022.1, from coordinate 27,541 downwards.
TGTTCCCTTGAGCGTCCGTGAAGCTAATCCCGTCTTCGTCTCCATGGGTGGTGATATAGATCACAACTTCACTCCAGCGACCGTGGTTAATGAGGGGTACAAGGGCGCTCTGCAGCTCCGAAGTCCCCTCGACGGACCTTCTGGACACGTCGCTTGCCGGAAAGTCGGCTCCGATATTGCTCGTCATATAGTTCTCAACCGCAACGCCGCCCGACCTGAACGCCTCCATATCCTGGGAACCCTGGAGGATGAGAATACTCGTCCCGGTACCGGGGGCCTGATCGCCGTTTGTCCTAGATATGGAAACAGAGTGTAGCTCAGCCAACGCACTGCTCGTTTCGAGCACGGACGGCCCACCCCCTTCTCCCACTATCGGCGGGATTATCAGCGTTTCCAAAAAATCTGAGGCGTTGTAGACCGTGAGCTCCGATTCGAATTTGTCCCTCACTTCGGTTATAAACGGAACTCCATTCACAATGGGCCACCAAAATGACACGACTTCCAGGAAGGTGCCGGTATCGGGGTCGACAAAGAGAAAGATATTGGGATGCACGAAAGCCGAGGTCGGGAGCAGGTCTACCCAAAAGAACCAGGTGTCCTTTTCGATAGTGTGGACGGTCGGGGGTTCGCGCGTAGGGAGCTCGGAATCGTCCTCCCCGAATGGGCCGACCTTTCCGAAAGGCTCCGCAACCGTGTCACCGGCACTAAGGAGATCGAGGGGGCCCATAACGAACACGATAGGGCTCCACAGGGCGGGAACGAAGCCTTCGACTATCAAATCGGCCACCTCTTCTCGCGTAGGCAGCGGCTCGGAGCGGGCAAGTCCGAAGGTGCTCAGATGGGTGACCTGGGCGGTGACTGTTTGAGCTGATTCGTCCACTGTGCTCGCAAGCGGTATTGCAACGCCGTCCCCAAAGAAGGCAACGGTCAGATTTGTCGTACCTTCGGGGCCGAGATCGATATCCTCGAAGCTGTATATAAGGGTTATAGGCTCGCGAAATAGAACACCCGAAGGCGTTGCTTCAAATTTATCTCCGAGATCGCCGCTGGTATCCCCGGACCTTTGAACGGCAAACGCAAATACCCCGTCACTCTCGGCAAGCGCTCCCTCGGGGATGATTATTGTCAATGTGCCTTCGGGGCTGGTAATGACGCCGCCTTCGCTTCCAATACGGGTGTCTGCCGCCGGGCCGCCGCCACTGTCACATGCTATGAGGAAAAATCCCATCGCCAGGACAACTCCTGCAACAGTTAAAACCTTTCTCATGACATCCCCTCCTCAGCAAATTAGATTAATTGCCCGAATAGCCGTACCACACCCTACTTCTTAATGGGGAACCAGCCTGGCACGTGACAATAATTGCCAAGTGGCAATTTATTCCGTGCCCTTAATTGCACATTATCTCACAAATCACGCATCAAAGTCAACCGTAGCTGCTCGGAAATGCCCGTAAACAAATAAGCGGATACAGAATCTATGTTAATATAATCGCCTATGACGAAAGGAGAGCGGATAAGGGCCATGTATGAAGCACTTTTCGACAGGTTCGGCCCGCAGGGATGGTGGCCGGGGGACTCGGGGCTTGAGTGCATAATAGGGGCGATTCTCACGCAGAACACCGCCTGGTCGAATGTAGAAAAGGCAATCACAAACCTCAAAAGGGAGGGTTTAATCTCGGTAGAAAGGCTGCATGAGACCCCGGTCGGGCGTCTCGCTCCCCTCATACGCTCCTCGGGCTACTTCAACCAGAAGGCGAAAAAAATAAAGCACTTCATCGCGTTTCTCGTAGAGCGTTACGACGGCAGCCTGGAGGAGATGTTCGGTGAAGACACGGCTTCCCTACGCCGGGAGCTGCTCGGCATTAACGGCATAGGCCCCGAAACGGCAGACAGTATCCTGCTTTACGCGGGGGGCAAACCCACCTTCGTAGTAGACGCCTATACGGTGAGAATCCTGCAGAGGCACGGCCTCGTGCCGGAGAGTACTACATATGAAGAAGTGCAGGATGCAGTTATTGCATCGCTCCCTGAAGACCCGAAACTGTTCAACGAATACCACGCACTGCTCGTTAGAGTGGGAAAAGAGCGCTGCAAAAAGCGCTCGCCTGTGTGCGAGGGCTGCCCCCTCGAAGGCGACCCACACAACGTGTAGGCATTCAGACAGAACGGAGCGGTACACCCAATGGACGTGACTATCATAGTGCCGACGTACAACGAAGCCGAGAATATTCCCGTGCTGATAGAGCGCATATTCGGAGCCGTCGAGCCTGAGGGTTTTGAGTGCGAGGTGATAGTTGTGGACGACAACTCACCAGACGGAACTACAGAATCTGCGAGGGGGCTTGAGGACAGCTACAAAAACCTCACTGTAATATGCAGAAAAGGCAAAAGGGGGCTTTCGTCCGCCGTGATTGACGGCATCGAAGCGGCAGGGGGGGAGATAATCGGGTTCATGGACGCTGATTTGAGCCACCACCCTGAAAGCATACCCGAGCTCGTGGGCGCCATAACGTTCGGGGACTGTGACATCGCCATCGGGAGCAGATTCACAGAAGGGGGCGACGCCGGCGAAATGCCGCCATTACGGAGGGTTTTTTCGTGGATAGCCGCACACACAGCGAGAGGCCTGACCGGAGTAAGAGACCCGATGTCGGGGTTTTTCTTTTTCAGAAAAGGGGTTATCGACGGCATTGAGCTCTCGCCCCGGGGCTTCAAAATAGGGCTGGACATACTCGTCAAGGGCAGATACCGGAAAGTCGCCGAGGTTCCCATCAGCTTCGGAAAAAGGGGTTATGGGAGAAGCAAAATGAGCGCGGATGTGATAAAAGAGGACCTTCTCAACCTCATAAAATTGTATATAAAGGGTATTCTCAGCCATGTCTCAAAATAGCTCCCCCCCGGCAAATAAACTTCTCAATATACTGCACTCAAAACACGCGCTGATAGTCGTCCTTTTCGTTCTCGTCGGGGGGTTTCGTCTCTACCAATGTTTCGATGTTCCTACGGTATCAACCGATGCCTACAGGAACATCGGATATTCCAGCCACCTTACAGATAAAGGGTTTTCGATTTACGAGACAAAGGCAATGGATTTCCGCCCGGAGCCGTGGTCAAATCTGTGGTACAAGCAGGGATACATATACCCACCGCTTACCCTTGTGTTCTTTGCCCTCTTCGGCACCACGGGACTCGGGATTTTCTACGTAAAGCTGGTCTTGACCCTGCTCGATCTGCTCTCCGCGCTGTTGTTCTCAAGAGCCGTGTCTCCGTGGGCGGGACTGCTGTTCTTCTCGGCCCCGGTCTCCATCTTTTTTACGTCCCACGAGGGTCAGTTCGAAGCGCTCCAGACCTTCACCATAATAGCAACCGTAGCTCTGATGGAGAGGCGCATGTGGACCCTGGGGGGCATAGCGTGGGCGGCTTCGGTACAGACTAAGATATTCGGCTTACTCCTGCTGCCCTACCTTGCGGCGCAGCTCTACTACGGCTCAAAAAACGGAAGGAAAACCCCGCTCCTGAAATTTCTTTCCGGCGCAATCCTTGGAATAATTCCATTCGCCGGGTTTTACATAGAGACTCCCGATCTGCTGCTCCTCCCGTTCCAGACACAGGTCGATGTTTTCAACCCATTTGCGTGGAACATCACAAACAGAGCGTTGTTTTACTGGCATCCTATGTGGCTCAGTCTCTGGTACTTCGCCTTTTCGATAATTCCTATAGTCGTCCTGATCTACTACATCTTAAACCGCTTTGAGCTCAAAAAGTGTTTCGAGGCCGCTCCGGGGGTTGCCTTCTGGGAGCTTCTAAAGAGTCTCAAATGGGCGCTTCCCTGGTACACGATAGTCGCCCCCGGCTTTTATTTCTGCCTGGCTCGAAGCAAGAGACTGGTAATGATCCTCCTGGTGCTCCATTTCCTTCAGGACGCGCGCAGCATGTTTATCATCACGGGAAACCATTTCGGGGGAAGGGAGAGACAGTCAAATATCGAAAAAATGAAGAAATGCCTTTATACCTGCAGATTTTCGAGTGAAAAGGCGCGTGGACTGCCCAAACCTACTCCACGACCCAGTCCCGAGACCGAGCGACGCATCACCCGGTAGCCCGTGCGGAGAACGGGCCGCGCAAATAGGGGTATTGGGAGATATAACGTGCTTTCCAAAAATCCACGGGAGTTTGTACCAGGCAGGGAAAACAAACCGCATTAAACAGCGCGTGGTTGGGGAGGATTTACGCCCCGGTAATCCGCAGATATTTTGTAGGGAAATCAGTTTACGTGGGCTTTTGCCGCTTCCACGACCTCTTTGAACACTTCCGGCTCCCTTATCGCCATTTCGGAGAGGTTCTTCCTGTCTATTTCAATCCCGGCGGTTTTAAGGGCGGATATGAACCTGCTGTACGACAGCCCATAAGGCCTCACGGCGGCGTTTATTCTCGTTATCCACAGCCTCCTGAAATCCCGCTTCCGCGTGCGTCTATCCCTGTACGCATAGGCAAGGGCGCGCATGACCGTGTCTTTGGCCTGCCTTATCAGGTTCTTTCTCCTGCCCCAGTACCCCTTCGAGAGTCTGAGCAGTCTTTTCCTTCTTTTTCTCGATGCAACCGAGCATTTTACCCTCATTTACCCTTTTCTCCTTTTTAACTGCGGCCTGAGCAACAGATGCGCATCTATAACAGCTATAGGTACGGCACCTGCTTTTTAATCCTGATGGCTGCTTTGCCCCCAATAAATACCGGAGACGCGAGCCTGTTGACCCTTTTCCTGGACTTATACTGATTCAGGTGGCTCTTGCCCCCTCTGAACCTCTTTACCTTGCCGCTGGCGCTCGTCTTGTAAAACCGTTTCGCCGCGCTCCTGTTTGTCTTCATCTTCGGCATAACTCGGGTTTCCTACACTTTTTTCTTCGGAGTAAGGATCATGGTCAAATTTTTCCCTTCGATCTTTGGGGGGATGTCGATAGAACCAGCATCTGAGACCCTCTCGGCTATCCTTGCCGCCAGGTCCCTTCCCTTCTCGGGATGGGTAATCTCCCTGCCCCTGAAAAAGATCCTTATCTTTGTCTTATGTCCCTTCTCCAAAAACTCCCTTATATGGTTGACCTTAAAAACGAGGTCATGGTCACCTATGTTGGGTCTGAACGTGACCTCCTTTAGCTGCTGAGCCTTCTGCTTCTTCCCTCCAGCCTGCTTCTTGGCCTCATATTTGTACTTCCCGTAATCCATGAGCCTGCAGACGGGTGGTTTTGCGTTAGGAGCGACTTCCACCAGGTCAATGCCCTGGTCTTCGGCCATACGCAGGGCCTCATCAGTCGGTACAATGCCGACCTGCTGGCCGTCTAAGTCGACTAGTCTTACTTCTCTTGCCCTGATTCGTCTATTAATACGTACAGAGGGAGTCCTGACCCTTGTATCCCGTCTAATAGCTATTACACTTCCCTCCACTTTCGCCTGTCGTTTTCCATCTCTATAGTACCAATGAATTCCTCAACGCTCATTGGAGATAATTTTTTACCTCCTCGCTCTCTCGGTGAAACTGTGTTCGTCTCAACTTCCTTATCTCCTATTACCAAAAGGTAGGGTACCTTCTCGATCTGAGCCTCCCTCACTTTTAGTCCGAGCTTCTCGTTCCTGAAATCGCTCTCGACCCTGAAACTGCCGCCCTTAAGGACCCCGACAACCCCCTCGGCATAAGGAACATGCCCCTCAGAGATCGTGGCCACCTTGATCTGCACGGGGCTTAACCACAGAGGGAACGCACCCCCATAGTGCTCGATCAGTATCCCGAAGAACCTCTCGAAAGAGCCCAGGATAGCTCTGTGGATCATTATAGGCGTATGCCTGGCGTTATCCTCCCCAACATAACTCAGGCCGAACCGCTCGGGCAAGTTAAAATCTACCTGAATAGTCGAGCACTGCCAAGCTCGTCCGAGAACATCTTTTATTTTCAGGTCTATCTTGGGGCCGTAAAACGTCCCCTCGCCTTCGTCTATCTCGTATGGCAGCCCCTTCTCGCGAACCGCAGCTTCGAGCGCGGCCTGGGCCTTCTCCCAGTTTTCTTCGGTACCCACATATTTCTCGGGCCGGGTCGAGATGAAAACCTCATAGTCGTCGAAACCGAATGTCTGTAGCACCATAACACTCAGATCGAGCACTCCAAGCACTTCGGACTCGATCTGCTCTGGACGGCAGAAGATGTGGGCGTCGTCCTGCGAGAACCCTCTCGCGCGCAGGAGGCCGTGGAGCACGCCGGAGCGCTCGAATCTGTAAACAGCCCCTATCTCTCCCCACCTGATTGGAAGCTCACGGTAGCTCCTGACCCTGGTCTTGTATATCATGCAGTGAAACGGGCAGTTCATGGGCTTGATTTGATAGGTCGAGTTCTCCACATCCATGGGAGCGAACATATTCTCCTTGTAGAAGTCTACGTGTCCGCTGGTCTTCCACAGGTCTATCTTGGCTATGTGCGGTGTGTATAGCAGCTCGTAGCCCGCCCGCTCGTGCTCCTCGCGCCAGAAATCCTCGATTATCTTCCTTATACGCGAGCCCTTGGGATGCCACAGCACGAGCCCCGGGCCGATTTCTTCCTGAATGCTGAACAGGTCGAGCTCCTTGCCGAGCCTCCGGTGGTCGCGCTTCTTCGCCTCCTCAAGCCTCACGAGATAAGTCCTAAGCGCTTTCTTGTCGGCGAAGGAAGTCCCGTAAATCCTCTGGAGCATGGGGTTGTGCTCGTCCCCCCTCCAGTACGCCCCGGCGGCACTCAGGAGCTTGAAGGCCTTGATATACCCTGTGGAGGGAGCGTGGGGGCCACGGCACAGGTCGTACCACTTCCCCTGGTCGTAGATCGTTATCAATTCGTCCTCGGGAAGGTCGTTTATGATCTCGACCTTGTATGTCTCGCCGTCCTTCTCAAAAATCCCCACGGCCTCTTCCCTGGAGCACACCTTCCTCACAAGCGGCCTGTTCTCCTTAATAATCTCGCGCATCCTGGCCTCTATACTCTCCAGGTCATCGGGGGTAAACCCCCTGGAGTAGTCGAAATCGTAGTAGAAGCCGTCCTCGACTATGGGGCCGATGGTGACCTTGGCCTCCGGGTAGAGGCTTTGGACGGCTTCGGCCATGACGTGGGCCGTCGTGTGGCGGATGACCTCAAGTCCCCCCTTGGAGCCGGCAGACAGGGGTGTCAATACAGCATCGTCTTCAAGCTCATACCAGAAATCGACGAGCTTGCCCCCCGCAAGGGCCGCTACGGCCCCCTCCCTGTCCCCGGCGGCGCCGAGCGCCTCTCCCACGGTGGTGCCCCTGGGGAGCTTCACTTTCTTATCGCCTATCCGAATCTGCACTTCTTCCATAATTGCTCTCGTAACTGCTTTCCATAACCTCTCTGGGGAAAACGCGAAACCCCGTACATTTTAAGTGGTGAGCGCGGCAGGATTTGAACCTGCGACCTCTTGCGCGTCAAGCAAGCGCTCTCCCCCTGAGCTACGCGCTCTCAACAGAAACTCAAGGAAATATTGTACTTTGCTCGTGAGGCGGGTGTCAAGAATTGCTCCGGAAGGAGCAAAATTCCCAAGGCGGGCCGGCAGCATACCGGAATCAAGCCGAGCTCACTGCCCGGCGGCTTAACCCGCGCTGCCAGTTACTCACTGCTCTTTCCCATGAATTTCCCCATTTGACATCTGCCGGATTATTAAATAAATTTGTAAACCTGTTCCCGGAAAAAATCATTAGGAGAGAGGGCCTCATATCAGAAGACAACTTTAATACGCAGGTGGTCCTAGAAACCCGGTTCGAAGGCGCAGGCGCCCCCTCTAGGGGGAAGGTTCGCGACATCTACGACCTCGGAGACAGGCTCCTCATCGTCACCACCGACCGCATCTCAGCCTTCGACGTGATACTCAACCAGGGAATCCCGATGAAAGGCGTAGTGTTGAATCAGATCTCAAGGTTCTGGTTCAAGAACACCGATGACATAGTGCCGAACCACATGATCTCTACAGAGTTGGAGGATTTCCCCGACGTGTTCCAACCGTACGGGAGCGAGCTTGCGGGAAGAGCGATGCTAGTGAAAAAAACAAAGCCGCTTCCTATCGAGTGCATCGTAAGGGGATACATCACAGGCTCCGGATGGAAGGAGTATCAACGAAGCGGCTCTGTGTGCGGAATAACGCTGCCCGAGGGTCTCCTGGAGTCGGCAAAGCTCGAGGAGCCTATATTCACACCCTCCACTAAGGCCGAGCTGGGGGAGCACGACGAGAACATCACATTCCAGAGGGCGGCCGAGATGGTTGGAAGCGAGCTTGCCGAAAAGGTCAAGGACTACAGCGTCCGTCTGTATTCCCGCGCAAGGGACATTGCCTATGAGAGGGGGGTAATAATAGCGGATACCAAGTTCGAGTTCGGCGTTGAAGGGAAAAGCGGACAGCTAATTCTTATCGACGAGGCCCTCACCCCCGACTCCTCAAGGTTCTGGTCTCTGGTTGAATACGAGCCCGGCAGGGGACAGAAGAGCTTCGACAAGCAGTTCGTAAGGGACTATCTAAGCTCCGTGGGATGGGACAAGAACCCCCCCGCGCCCGACCTTCCCGAAGAAATTGTACTAAAAACCTCGGAGAAGTACACCGAAGCGCTTAAGAGGATTCGGGGGCACTAAGACACCAACATACCCAAGCAGCGCTGCGCGGAGTGAGGGCGGGGTGTGCGGGGGTGAGAAACGTGTGTGATCCGGTATGTCTCAGCTCGAAGCTGTGTAAACAACCGTCCAATTGCCTGCAATAAGGGTCGCTTCGGGGGTGAGAGCGCCCCGCGGGGGATTAGGAGCTACTTCTCATCGTCAGTCTCCGATGTGGGGGAGCCGAAAGGAGACGGTGCCGGAGTGGGGGTAAAGGGGCTTGGCTGGCGCGCAGTCTCGGGAGCGGCAGTACTTATCTGCTGGCTCTCGAGCTCTCTTACCCGCTTCTTTGAGTTTTTCAAATCCCTCTTTAAAGTGCCCGTTTTCATTGCTCCTGAAACGACTGCAAAGATAACGCCGATTAAAAAGGCGGCTCCAAGCATCACGAAATTCCATGTTTCACGCGGACCCAGCTGGCTGATCTGAAGATTCAGACTCAGAGAGAACTTGTGCATGAATACGTCCTGATTCTGGATCAATACGGTATAGATCAAAACAAAAACTATGGAAAAGACAATTATTTTTGCAGCTCTCATATCTGTCCCCTTCTTTCTTTTAATAGTGATTGCAGCGCACCGTCCAGTTTAACATAGGACTCCTCGAGATACTCCGGTATCACCTTCACGTCGGCTATGACGGGCATGAAATTGCTGTCCCCCACCCACCTGGGTACCACGTGAAAATGGAGGTGGTCTTCTATGCCCGCCCCCGCAGCCCTGCCGAGGTTCATTCCAACGTTGTATCCGTCGGGGTCGAATGCCCGAAGAACATCCACGCCCAGGTTTATCAAATTCATCAACTCAAGCTTCTCTTTTTCTTCAAGCTCTCCGAAAGAGTCTATATGCCTGTAGGGAAGAGCTATAAGGTGGCCGTTTGCGTAAGGGTACCTATTCATTATTATGTACCCGGTCTCGCCGCGATACAGGATGAGGTTTTCCCTGTCCCTTGAGAGTTTCGGCTTGTCGCAGAACACGCAGCCCTGCGCCCTTTCACCCTTAATATAGTCTATTCTCCAAGGAGCCCAGAGCTTTTTCATAGCTACTGTATTATATCAACCAGATAGAAAAGTCCAAAGGCTTTTCTCTGCGGCATCCGGCTGAGGCCCGGGATGTTGATTTTATCGGCAAAAAGGTCAAAGAACCTGTACCGCTCTTTGGGATAATACTCCACCTCCGGCTCGGCCTCTATTCCCCCCAGAGCGCCCGCCTCATCTATGGCGTCGCTCAGGGTGCCCAGCTCGTCGATGAGCTTGAGCTTGGCTGCCTGCTCCCCGGTAAAAATCCTACCGTCCGCGATCTTATTAACTTCCTCTATTGTTAGCTCTCTCTCCCGGGAGACGGCACCGATGAACTGCATGTGCACATCGTCAATCAAGCCCTGTATATAGTCTCTTTCCGGAGCGGTCATTTTCCTCAAAGGCGAGCCTACATCTTTATACTCCCCGCTCTTTATCACTTCAACGTCAAGCTTCGCCCATTCGAGGAGCTTCTCATAACTCACGAACTGTGCAACCACCCCAATGCTTCCCGTGATCGAGCCGGGATTGGCGAAGATCTTATCGGCGGCGCACGCTATGTAATAGCCCCCGGAAGCGCCGACGGTGCCTATGGAGGCGACCACAGGCTTGATTTCGCTCAGGTCCTTGATTTCGCTGTAGATTTCCTGCGAAGGGCCCACCGCTCCCCCGGGGCTATTTATCCGAATGACCACGGCTTTTATGCTATCGTCTTTGCTGATCTTGTACAGGCTTTCCAGATAATCCTTGGAATCCAGTATCAAGTCCTCAATGGTAAGCACGGCAACCCTTTCGCCCACACCGAAACCCGAATCTCCGGAAAGGAAAAAACCTACCCCGATTCCTAAGACGAAGACGAAAAATACAACGATTAATACCACTAAAGCGATTAAAAGTGCACGCAAGCAACCGCTCCCCCGGTTATTCTTCTATAAGTTCCTTAAGTTTATCCCCAAAAACGTCCCCAAGGGTAACGGAATCATCCCCCTGGGAAGAAACAAAAGACGAGAGCCTTTCTTGCTCAAGGAGCTGCTCGTAACGGTTCCTGCTCAAGTTAACCTGCTTTTTCGACCTGTCGAACCCTGTGACCAATGCAGTTACCTCATCTCCCGGATTAACCAGGGTCGAAGGGTCTGCATTTCTTTCCCGTGACAGCTCCGAGGCCTTGATAAATCCTTCAATACCACCCTCTAGGTCAATGAACACCCCCCTCTTCGACACCACCTCGAGCACCTTGCCTGTAACCACGGTGGAGTTAGGTTTGTAGGTGCTGAGGGCCGTTTTCCAGGGGTCTTCGGTGAGCTGCTTTATTCCCAAGGCTATTTTCTGGCGCGCAGTGTCCACGTTGATAACAGCCACGTCAATCTCATCACCCTTAGTGTAGAGCCCTTCGTAGTCCGGCTTCCCGACCCAGGCGACCTCCCCGGGCCTAACAAGTCCCACCAAGCCAGGGGCGACCTCCACGAACAGGCCCAGCTCGTTGATGTTCCTGATGACCCCTTTTACCTTTGCTCCCGGAGAGTTGAGTTCTTTGAACACCTCCCATGGGCTGGGCTCAATCCGCCTGAGGCTGAGAGAAATCCTCTTTTTCTCCCCATCGGTTTGAAGCACAATCACCTCCACAGGACTTCCTACGGATGCGATTTCCTTGGGGTGCCTGAACCTTTTCGTCCATGCAAGCTCTGAGGAATGGACCAGTCCCTCGACGCCCGGCTCAAGCTCTACGAACACACCGAAATCGGTAATCGAAACAACCTTACCGCTCACTCGCTCTCCAGTCTTATACTTGTCCCCGACCCTAGTCCACGGGTCGGGCGTAGTCTGTTTAAGGCTTAAGGTAATCCTATAGTTTTCCCCGACACTGAGGACTTTGAGTTGAACCTCTTCATCCACACTCACCACATCCGAAGGGTGGCCAACCCTTCCCCACGACAGCTCTCCGGCGGGCAGAAAACCTTCCAGGCCTCCAAGGTCGACAAAAACCCCTTTATCTATAATTTTTACCACCTTGGCATTTACTACACCGCCTTCCTGCAGTTCCGACAGGGTCTTTTGCCTCTGCTCCTCCCTGCGCTCCTCGAGGTATATCCTCCTGGATAGTACGAGACCGTCGGGCGAAAGCTGGATAATCCTTGCTTCTACAGTCTGACCTACGTACTCATCCAGGTTTGGGCGGGGCACAAGGCCTACCTGAGAGGCCGGGATGAACGCCCTCATCCTATAGTGCTCGCCCACTTCAGCCAGAAGGCCGCCCTTTACCTTGCGCTCGACCTGGGCAGAGATGAGCTCGCCGCTCCTATAGTAGCGCTCCAGTATCTCATATTCCCTCTGAAAATCGGCCTTACGCTTAGAGAGCTTGGGCACTCCCCCCTCTCCCCGAAGGTTCTCAACCATGACCTCTACTTCATCGCCGACGCTCACGTCCGCCTCACCGCTCTTGTCCGTGAAGTCGATCAAGGGCACAACTCCCTCAGACTTGGAGCCGAAGTCTATGAAGACGTCATTTTCGTCAATCCTTACCACGCTTCCCTTTAGTATTCCCCCCTTAGAGGGCTCCTTCACGCTGTCCTCATAAAGTTCGGCAAAGCTCTTTTCTTCTTCCATTTGAAAATCCTGTACAATTAAGATGAGGGGTTGAATTACCAATACCTGGATTTAGCCCACTTCCTTACGGTGCTCTACCCGCTCAATCCGTTTAAAATCTCGTTTATTATCCAGGACGGAGTGGACGCGCCAGCCGTGACGCCGATTGTTTTATCAACAAGGTCAAGCCCTAGTGCATTTATTTCATGCAGGGTCTCGATCTGGTAGGTATGCAGGTTTACCTCACTGCACAGCTTAGCTATCTTTGTGGTGTTGGAGCTGTTCTTGCCCCCTATAACAAACATTAGATCGACCTTTTCGGCAATCTCCACCGCCTCTCTCTGCTTGTTGTATATGTCGCCGCAGATGGTGTTGAACACCTTAACCTCGGGCACTTCTCGGATCAGCAGGTCGTCCACAACCTCCCTGAACTTATCAAAAGCTATTGTGGTCTGCGCCACGACCCCGACCCTCTTGTGCTCGAACACTTCGGGGGCTAGCTCATCGCCGCCCGATACCACGACCACGCTCTCATGGTCGGCGTAGCTTATGGCCCCTATAATCTCAGGGTGGTGCTTGTCACCGACGATGATAACGAAATAACCCTCCTCGGTGAGCTTCTTTACGGAGTGCTGGAGCTTCTTGACTATGGGACATGTTAGGTCGACGACGCTAAGGCCCCTGCGCCTGGCTTCGGCGCGCGTGTTTACCGGAACGCCGTGGGCCCTTATCATAACGGTGCCCTTATCGACTTCCCGGAGCCTGCCGATCACTTTTACCCCCTTCTCTTCCAGCCGTTTCACTACCTGGGGGTTGTGGATTATGGGCCCGAGTGAATAGACCTGCTCACCGTCTCCCTTTCCCTCAACTATTTGAAGAGACTTATCCAGCGCTCTTTCAACGCCGAAGCATACCCCAGCGCTTTCTGCCAGAATGATCTTCTTAGCTCCCATGTTAACCGTGCGCTCCTTGAATGGCCTTTAAAATATAGTCTACAACTCCATCCGCAGTGAGCGTATTAGTATCTATTATTACAGCATCCGGGGCCGGATGCAAGGGGGCAAGTCGTCTCTCGGTATCCTGTTTGTCCCTTTTTTCCATCTGCAGGGCAACCTCTTGGAGTGCTATGTCCTGTCCCTTCTCTCTCAGCTCCAGCCAGCGCCTCCTAGCCCTTTCCGAGGCGGAGGCGTCGAGGAAAAACTTGTGCTCCGCTTCGGGGAACACGTAGGTTCCCATATCCCTCCCCTCGGCCACTATATCGCCCGAAGACCCGATTTCGCGCTGCATTTCCCTCAGCCGGCCTCTGACCGCAGCGCAACGGGCCACGTCAGATGAAAGAGCAGAAATATCCGGGACTCTTATAGCCTCGGTCACATCCTCGTTGTTTAAAAGCACCCTCGGGGTTAAATCCTCACCTGTAAAAAAAGTGATGCGGACAGCTCTCAGGAGCTCTTCCATTGCGCTATCGTCTTCCGAGCAGACGTCTTTTCTCTTCGAGAGAAGGGCTATAGCCCTGTACATAGCGCCGGTATCGAGATATCCGATTTTAAGCCTCTTTGAAAGTTTTCTGGCAACGGTGCCTTTACCTGCGGCCGAGGGACCGTCTATAGTTATTATAACACCCTTTTTCATCTGAGATTTCTCAAAACAGCAAAAAAATCGGGGAACGAAACGGAGACCGACCCGGCGCCCTCTATCTCCGTAACGCCGGAGGCCCCGGTGCCGGCGACCGCAAGGGCCATCGCAACCCTGTGGTCTCCCCGGCTAGAGCACCTTGCCCCGGTGAGCCGCTCCTTGCCGCCTATGACCATACCGTCTTCACGCTCTTCAATCGACGCACCCATCTTCTCAAGCTCGGCGGCCATTGCCCTGACCCTGTCCGTCTCCTTAACTCTCAGCTCAGCCGCATCCCTTATAACGGTGGTGCCCTCGGCGTAGCAGGCGGCCACCGCCACCACCGGAAGCTCGTCGATGGAGCGGGGTATGATGGCCCCGCCTATCTCAACGCCCGTAAGGGAGCTTGATCTCACTACAATATCTCCCACCGGCTCCCCGCTTCTCTCCCCTTTCTCTACGATATCGATATCGCCGCCCATCTCTCTCAAAATGTCTATCACGCCCGTCCTGAGCGGGTTGAGGCCCACCTTTTTTATCAATATCTCGGAGCCGGGGTTTATTAGAGCGGCAACTATAAAATACGCAGCGGACGAAATGTCGGCGGGCACAGATATCACCCCGCCCTTGAGAGAGGCCCCTCCCCTCAGCCCGATTCCCCCGCCCTGCTTTAACACCTCAACCCCGAGGTAACGCAGCATCCTCTCGGTGTGGTCCCTGGTAGGGAGCGTCTCAATAATTACCGTTTCCCCCTCCGCATACAGACCGGCAATTAAAAGTGCGGTCTTTACCTGCGCGCTGGCCTGGGGCGGAGAGTACTCTATCCCATGAAGCTCCGAGCCGATCACGGCCAAGGGCAGCCTTGCCCCGTTTTCCCTTCCCCGGATATCCGCCCCCATCGCTCTGAGCGGCTCGACCACCCTGTGCATAGGGCGCTTGCGGAGATAAGCGTCCCCCGTAAGGGCGGAAAAGAAGCTCTGAGCGGATAGGAGTCCGGTAAGCAGCCTTGCGGTCGTCCCTGAATTGCCCGCGTCAATTACATCCGGGGGCTCCGTGAGACCGCGTAGACCCACTCCCTTTATCAGCAGTCCTTTGCTATCCATCAGAGCACTCACCCCCATCATCCGCATCGCATTCAATGTTGAAATAGTATCGTCTGAGAGTAGAAAATCCTCGACAAGCGTTTCTCCGGTGGCTATGCCGCCCAGGATGGCCGCCCTGTGGGATATGGACTTATCGCTCGGTGGGATGATCTCGCCCCTCAGGGGCCCGGCGCCGCCCTCAATTTCCTCTATTACTTTGCCGCCGCTATCCACAGTGCTAAAACTACCATTTCACCGGAAAGTGGGCAAGGGAAGGGGGGATAAGCAGGATTGCGCAATGTGCCGCAATTAAACGGCTTAATTGGAAAAATCCATACAATACATTTCGGATTTACTCAACCCCACAACACATCGAATAAAGTGAATAAATATGATATCCTATGATATATACGCAGTTTGAGAGAACAGTAGAAGTCAGGTGTCTATGTCCAGGATTGAAGGCAAAAACATAGTGTTAGGCGTATCCGGGGGCATTGCGGCATACAAATCGTGCCAGCTAGTCAGGGAGCTAGTGCGAGAAGGGGCGGATGTCAGGGTCGTAATGACCCAGAACGCCCGGAAGTTTGTCGCCCCGCTCACGTTCCAGACCCTTTCGGGCAATCCCGTGGCGGGGGAGGCGTCCGATCTCGATATGGAGTCCGAGATAGGGCACATAAACATCGCCGACAACGCCGACCTCATCGTATTAGCCCCGGCGACGGCAAACCTGCTGGCAAAGGCTTCGTGCGGAATGGCCGACGATTTATTGACCACAGTTCTGCTCGCCGCAACGAGCCCCGTTATCGTGTGTCCGGCGATGAACGTGAATATGTACGAAAACCCCGTGGTACAGGAAAACATCGAAAGACTCCTGAAGCGGGGCTACATCGTTCTTGAGCCCGAAGAGGGAGAGCTTGCGTGCGGATGGACCGGCAGGGGGAGGCTCCCGACCATAGAGGCGGTAGTGGAGCATATCGAGAAGGCGCTGGGCCCTAAAGACATGACAAAAGAAAATATTCTGGTCACTGCGGGAGCTACGAGGGAGTACCTGGACTCTGTAAGGTTCATCTCAAACTCTTCAACCGGCAGGATGGGGTACGCTATCGCACGCGGGGCATGGCTAAGGGGAGCCGAAGTCCTGCTCGTTTCGGGACACTCCGAACTACCTACGCCTACAGGTGTGGAGGTAGTCCGTGTCGTGAGCGCGGGCGATATGTACGAAGCCGTGATGAGCCGCCTGGACTGGGCCACCGTAGTGATAAAAGCGGCAGCCGTCGGAGACTACGCCCCCACTAAAGTCACCTCGGGCAAGATAAAAAAGGGCAAGGACAGCCTCATCGTGGAGCTTAAGCGAACCCGGGATATCCTCGCTGAGCTCGGACGTCTCAAGGACGGTAAAATAGTGGTCGGTTTTGCCGCAGAGACCGAAAACGTGGTCGAAAACGCCAAGGTGAAGCTCAGGGAAAAGAACTCGGACCTTATCGTAGCAAACGATGTCACACGACCCGGCTCGGGGTTCGGGGCCGATACGAACGCCGTGCATTTGATATACGCCGACGGCCGACCCGAAGAGCTTCCCGAGATGAGCAAGTCCCTGGTGGCCGATCAGATCCTGGATAAGGTTCTTGAGCTCAGAAGCTCGAAGAATTAAACGTCCCCTCACACCGGCTTATTTTTCCCGCAAGTAATCAAACCGCCTCGATCCTGTTCCTGCTGCCGTTCTTAGACTTATAGAGCGCGGAATCCACCCTTTTTACAAGGCCTTGCATTGTATCGTCCCCCCTCTCGTCGGTCACTCCGAAGCTCACGATTACCTGACGGCCGTTGCAAACCTCAGGAAGGACGAAACGAGAGAGCCGTCCCGAAACTCCAGCACCCCAAACACCACCATAACCGGTATGAGTATTCTGGAGAGGCTCTTTGCGACCGCGATTCTATAGGTCCAGCCCTCTTCGCCGTTACCCTAGACGAACCACGAGCGAAGCAGCTTCATTACGTAATTCATTGAATCAGTACTCAGAAATCACTTAAGTATACCACCCTGCGGGTTTGATTTGTTCGGCAATAAATGCATAAAAACCGTTTATAGAGCACGCCGTGCGCAAGCGCTTCCCTTGGCAAGATAATCTGGTAATATAAACGAAATTAGGGGTTAAAAAATACCAACACAGCAAGGATTACCAGGTAATGAGCAAACCCGTTGTAGCCGAAAGGATGCCCGCAGTGATTGAGCTTGAGCCGGGCACGTACTGGTGGTGTGTGTGCGGAAGGTCGAAGAACCAGCCCTACTGCGCCGGCTCCCACGCCGGCACCGGATTCGAGCCGCTTGAGTTCACCGTGGAGAAGAAGAGAAAGTATGCGCTGTGCCGGTGCAAGCACACCGCAAAATCGCCCTTTTGCGACGGCACCCACAGCAAGCTTGATTGAGGGAGCGGCGGAGGGCGGGCGATATTGCCGCAAGGTTTAAGCGTTTGTTTATGAAAGGCACTTTCGCTATTCGGGGAAACCGGGCTGTGAAGAGGGTATTCAAACGTGAGTCCGAGTAGAATTTATTGCTACAATATATCTTAACAATCCCCAGGGTGGCAATACAAATGACGCAAAATAAAAACGTATATGATATCGACGTTTATGAGCACCGTATGCCTGAGTACGACGTGCCCAAGATAATCGTGAGGAGGTGGTCGCCAAGGGCCATGTCGGGGGAGAAGATCAAAAAGCAAGACCTGATGACCATGTTGGAAGCTGCCAGATGGGCGCCGTCCTCATATAACAACCAGCCCTGGAGGTTCATCTACGCATTGAGGGACACCGAGCACTGGGACAAGTTCATGGAGCTGCTTGTCGAAGGGAACAGGGCATGGGCGCTGAATGCTGCGGCGCTCGTGGTAATAGCCTCAAAAACTACCTTTGATTACAACGGAAAGCCTTCCATAACGCACGCCTTCGACACCGGGGCTGCATGGGGGAACTTCGCCCTCGTAGGCTCTATGTACGGCCTTGTGGTGCACGGCATGCAGGGTTTCGACTACAACAGGGCGCGCGTGGTATTGAACATCCCAGACGATATTGAAGTCCTCGCCATGGCCGCAGTGGGCAAGCCCGGACGCATAGAAGACCTGCCCGAGAGCCTGAGGGAAAAGGAGTACCCGTCATCGAGGAAAAGCCTGTCTAAAATAGCGTTCGAGGGCGGGTTTTAAACACCCTTTGCCATGCCGAATACTCTCACCGAGGGGCTCTTCATACGGCTATTCCCCCCCTTTGTCTTACATCTATCTGAACTTTTTCAAGGTAATGAGAGGCAGCGGTTTGCTTTACGAGCCAGAAAAATGATTTATTCCGCTCATGGGTTATAATACGGCAAATATCATCGAGCGGGGGGGTGCAGGCCGGTGAGCGCTTTTTTTAACTTTATCTATCTGCTTGGTTTAGCCCTGTGGATAGGGGAGGTGTTTTTCTTCGCCTCAGTTGGGGGGCCGGCAATCTTCAAGACCCTGGAGCGCCAGCTTGCAGGGGACGTGGTAACCGCCGTCTTCCCGAAATACTACCTGCTCGGCGCAATATGCGGCGGCGGAGCGCTGCTAAGCGCCGTAGCGCTGTGGACTATCTCGATTTCCACCCCCTCATGGTTTAATATACTGAGGACTGCCTTACTGGTCGTCATGCTCGGGCTCTGGCTCTATTCGGGCTATGTGCTCCGGCCCCAGGCGCATGAAGTGCGCACGGAGCTGCGCACTCTCGCCGAAGGCTCCCCCGGCCACTCCGAGCTTTCCGCCAGGTTCGGCTCCATGCACAAACGCTCCGTCATGATTAACGGCACTGTGTTGATTTTAGGAATTGCCTTGGTATTCTTTACTGGATATAATTATAGGGACTGATACACCAGGGTCATCGAAGGAGGTAGAGACCATATGCTTAGCGTAACAGAAATCGCCGCGGTAGAGATAAAGAAGCTGCTTGCAAAAGAGAACATGCCCAACGGAGCGCTCAGGGTGAGAGTGGTGCCCGGAGGCTGCTCGGGGTTTTCATACGAGATGGGGTTCGATGACGTCACCGAGGAAACCGACATCGTTCTCGAGTCCGAAGGCTTTAACGTGGTGGTCGACCAGATGAGCGCCCCCTATCTCAACGGCTCGGTACTGGACTACAAAGACGGCCTGCAGGGCCAGGGTTTCAGCATAAACAACCCCAACGCGACCGCCACATGCGGCTGCGGCTCGTCCTTCACCGCTTAATATTAGCAAAGCTAGAGAAACTAACAGGCCGGCGTTGTATTAATGCAGCGCCAGCTTTTTTTATCGTTTTGCGCACGTTCCCTAAAGCCCTCTAAATGTACAGTTACAACTCTTCACCCCTGTGTTATAATCCTACATCCACGCCCCCAAACCCCTAAGGAGGTACCCATCCCATGAAATTTGGAATAGGCTACTTTAGTCTTCAATCCCCTCCCCACGACCCCAGGCGGCACAACGAGCTGTACGCCGAGATGCTGGATGAAATCGAAGCCGCCGAGGAGCTTGGGTTCGAGAACGCATGGCTCACGGAGCATCACTTCCTCGCAGACGGCTACTGCCCATCGCCAATGGTGGCGGCTGGGGCGATAGCCGCTCGCACGAAGAAAGTACGCATCGGCACGGGTATATTGCTCATGCCCCTTTACGACCCCATCAAGGTGGCCGAGGACGCAGCCGTAGTGGACAACATCTCCAACGGGAGGTTCATCCTCGGTCTAGGTCTCGGCTACAGGGCAGAGGAGTTCGATGGGTTCGGCAGGACGCTTGCCCAGCGCAAGGGCAGGATGGAAGAAAGCCTGGAAATCCTCACAAAGGCGTGGACCGACAGAGGGTTCAGCCACGAGGGCAAATACTACAACTACGAAGAGCTTAACGTAACCCCGAAGCCGGTGCAGAGACCCATACCGATTTGGATAGGGGCGTTCACCGAGCCTGCCATAAAGCGCGCCGCGCGCATAGGAGCGCCGCTGTACGTGCCGGCAATTGGGGCCATACCCATAGTCAAGTTCCTGATGGACATGCACGACGGATTCCTGAAAGACTACGGCTACGACCCAGCACAGTTCGAGCACCCGCTCGTACGCGAGGTATACGTGAGCCCCGAGGGCAGGAAGAAGACTTGGGAGAAGATTAAGGAGTGCGTCACCTATACGGCCAAAGGGTACGCCTCATGGGGCTCCATGGTGGACGAGAAGGGAAACCTGCTGAGCGACCCGGACGACCCGATTCTGTATGACCTGGCGCTTAAGCAGTCTGTAATAGGTTCGCCGGAGGAGTGCATCGAAACAATAAACGCTTACAAGGAGGCGGTACCCGTAGACCCGTTCATATGCAGGTTCAAGTTCCCCGGCATAACGCACAAAGAGGCGATGGACTCGATGCGCCTTTTCGCAGATGAAGTCATGCCTCATGTGAAGTGACGGTTACACACAAAACGCCCGGGCGTCCCTTCTTATGTGCCTAACAAACCCTATTCCCCCCGGGCGTCCCTTTTCAATACCAATGCTGTAGGCGGATGCTCTTAATACCGGGATTCAATCCTTCGGGGAATTCGTCTAAAATTTATCCGTACCGAGATGGGGATGAAGAAACGCACGCTTGGAAGAACAGGCCTGGAAGTCGCCGAGATCGGTTTCGGCGCATGGGCCATAAGCGGCAGGGGATACGGGCCGACTAAAGACGGGGAGTCCACGGCGGCGCTCCACCTCGCCCTCGACCTCGGCATCGACTTCATCGACACCGCAGACTCCTACGGCGACGGACACAGCGAGGAGCTTATAGGCAGTGTGCTTGAGGAGCGCGGAGACACTGAGACCGTCGTAGCCACGAAGTTCGGCTGGGACTTCTACGGCGAGGGCGGGATGAGGGGGAACATGAGCCGGGACTACGCCTTTTTCGCCGTCGAGCAGAGCCTCAAGCGTCTGCGCAGGGACGCTATCGATATCTATCAGATTCACAACTCAAATCCCCACGCCATTGAGAGCGACGGCGTGTTTGAGACCATGGAGGAGCTGAAATCCCGCGGGTATATCAGGTATTGGGGCATCTCTGCCAACTATTGCGGCGACGGCGTTGAGGCACTCAAACGAGTAGAGCCGGACACTATACAGGTTCCCTACAGCATCTTCGAGCAGGAGCCGGAGGAGGAGCTTTTTCCCATGGCGCTTGAGCGCAACGTGGGAATTATAGTTCGTGAGCCGCTTGCGAGCGGGCTTCTCACCGGTAAATACGGCGCAAACTCCACGTTCCACAAGAGAGACCACCGCCGCGGCTGGAGCAGGGAGTATCTGGAGCGTGGCGTGAAGAAATACGAGCGGGTGAAGTTCCTGGAAGTGCCAGGACGCACGATGGTTCAGTCCGCAATCAGGTTTTCGCTCTCTCACCCGGCGGTATCGGTGGTGATACCCGGCGCCAAGACCACGGCACAGGTTGAGGAGAACACAGCCGCCTCGGAGGTGAGCCTGAGCGCGCAGGAGCTTGAGGAGCTTAGGGGGTTGTACAAGGAGGGGTTCGGGGTTTAATTGGATAGATAAACACAATACTTACCGCTGTCACAAGCATTGAGGCTGCATCAACCGCGTCACTCAACCCAACGGTTCTGCCACAGAGCACTCCATTTGTATCATGTTTTAGGCGATTGACCTCCTCCCGAATGCTCGGAATTAAATCCTCACGCTTTCCAGCGTACTTGCCAAGACGTTCACATATAGGCGCGAGCCTTGTAAGAGCTGAATTAAAGTAGAATCCTGCGAGCCAGCCACGATCATTAACTTCGTCTGAGGTCACAAGTCCTTGGGCTACTCGGCGTAGCTCACCGGAATAATCGACAGGTAACGATGTTCCTGTGCGGTCAACATAGCCAAGCTCAACTGCTTTGCTAAGACCGTACAATGCACCAACAAGTAGGCCGTAGATTCCCATCTCATCTATATTGCTCATTCTCACCGCAGATAGACGCTCAGCTGTGTCCGCCAATTGTTTTCCAAGTTGATTGGGGTTTTTCCCCATATCTAGTCGATTACCTCTGGCTAATTAATTATTACAATGACACCTAGTAATTCAGCAAAGATTTTAATTACTTAAGTAAAGGTCGATAAAAGTTAAGAGTGGGAAAAATCACACCAACGGCTTTCAATCTCAGTCCGGTATGAGCACAATTTTCCCGAATACGTCGCGCTCCTCGAGCAGCCTGTGCCCCTCAGCGGCCTCCGACATGCCGAGCACCTTCGACACCACAGGCTTGAGCCTGCCCGTGCTTACATGCTTAAGCGCCTCGCGGAGGTCGGCTTTGCTGCCCATGGTGGAGCCGAGGATGGAGAGGCGCCTGAAGAACACATGCCTCAGGTCGGTCATCCCCTCATGCCCCGAGGTGGCGCCGCAAATAACGAGCCTGCCCCCCATCGTAAGGGAGCGGATGTTGCCCTGCCAGTTCACCTCACCCGTGTGGTCGATAATCAGGTCCACCCCTCTCTTGCCCGTGATTGCCCGGATCTCCTTTGAGAAATCGTGTGTCTTGTAGTTGATGCCGTGGTCTGCGCCGAGCTCCGTCTTCGCCCTCTCGACCTTCTTGTTAGTACCGGCCGTCGCGATGACGATGGCGTGGTACAGCTTGGCGATTTGTATGGCCGCGCTCCCCACACCACTCCCCGCTGCGTGCACGAGCACAGTTTCGCCCGGCTTGATACCCCCCCTCACCACCACCATGTGCCACGCCGTTAGGTATACGAGGGGGATTGCCGCTCCCTCTTCGGAGGTGAGCCCCTCAGGCATGGGCAGGATGTTCTCCTTCGGCACAGCTACATACTCCGCGCACCCGCCGGGGATGTTCTCGCCTAGGATCTTGTAATCCCTGCACAGGTCGTCCCTGCCGGCGAGGCAGTGCTCGCACACCCCGCACGTGACCCCCGGGGACACGAGGACACGCATCCCCTTCTCAATCCCCCGCACGTCCCTGCCGGTTCTCTCGACAACGCCTGCGATATCCGAGCCGAGCACATGGGGGTATTCGATTTTCAGGTGGGGCAGACCCTTGCGCACCCACACGTCCAGGTGGTTCATTGCGCAGGCCTCCACCTTGACGAGCACGTCCGAGTCCCTTATCGGTGGCTCGGGGATCTCGTCGTAGCAAAGCTTGTCAACACCGCCGTGCTCGTAAATCACGAGAGCTTTCATCGGTATGTACCCCCTCGAAACTGTCTTTAATACGCCCATTACATTTTTAGAGATGGGGTTATTAAGGGTGTGTGCTGCAGTCAGGATTCAGATGCCGTTCTAATACTCGGACTCGCTCTCAAGGCTGGCAATGTCTTCGGGGGTGTCAAGCACGTCTCCGATAGAGTGGGAGTAGAGGAAATTGGCGTTGTTCCTAGGGGCGTCGCTCTTTACGTTCGGGTCGAAGAAAACCTCTTTTGTGTGCACCAGGCCAGCCCTGTTGTATGAAGAGAGCTCGTGTTTCATACCCATCCTGAGGGCGTCGCACGGGCACGCTTCCACACAGAAACCGCAGAACACGCAGCGCATAAAATCGATGTTGTATATACTTGGACTTCTCTCGACCGCATATTCGTCCGCGGCCATGGCCACGATGGAAATAGCCTGAGTGGGACACGCCACCTCACACAGCTTGCACGCTATGCAGCGTATCTTCCCCTCGTCGTCTGCGGGCAGTATGTGGAGTCCCCTGTAACGGGGTGGAAGCTCCTTTACCTCCTCAGGGTACTGTATGGTTATGGGCCTGTACCTGATTAAGTGTTTGAGAGTAATGAACATTCCCCGCAGGATCTCCGGAATGTAGAGCCTCTCGAGCAGGGTCAGCTTCGGAGGCTTTATGACTTTCACGGTTATGGCCATATCTTTTCTCACCGCCCACTAGATATTTTAACACAATATTGTTACACTTTAAAGGTGAGGGCGCGGATGTAGAAGGGGGAAACATAAGTGTGCTTAAGGGCACGATTTTAATAGATTTAGGCTCGATTACGGAACTCAGGACGCCAATCCGCATTACATACGACCACAGGCTGAAGAGAAGGGCGGGAGTGTTTAAGCAAGGGGTCAATTTAAGGTTCCTAACTTATTGTTTAGCGAACCTAACTATGTGAATATATTCTAATTATTACAGTATGTTATGGCGTTTCAGGCATTTCCGTTCTTCTTGACAAGTAAGGATTTGTTTGTATAATTAATTGTGCTGAACGGTAGGATGCTTTATAGAAAGTTTTTATAACGCTTAGATACTGTACTTAGTGGAGATTTGCGTAATGAGCAAACAGGATATTGTTATACGGATTGGAGGGGAAGGCGGAGAGGGTGTAATAAGCGCCGGTGAGATACTCTCACGAGCAGCGGCGCGCTCACAGTTCCACTTTTTTACTTTCAGGACATATCCCGCGGAGATAAAAGGCGGTCTCGCAATGTTCCAACTGCGCATAAGCCGCCGGCAGGTGCTTTCCCATGGCTCCGCCCTAGACGTGTTGATGTGCTTCAACCAGGAAGCCTTCGACAACTACTGGAAGGAGCTTAAACCGGACGGAATAGTGCTTTACGACCCGAAATATTTCACACCTCCGAAGGCGTTTAAGAACAAATCCATACCCCTGGAGCTTGAGCAGATATCACTCGACAGCTCAGGCACCACAAGGGGTAAAAACATCGTGGCCGTGGGAGCGATCGGAGAGATGATCGGCATCCCGTACGATACTTCAGCAAAACTGGTGGAAGAGATATTCTTAAGGAAAGGCGAAAAGGTAGTGCTCTCGAACCAGAAGGCTCTTAAAGGCGCCTGCGAGTACTCGAAGAAGGCAATTCAAAAAATCGATCTAGGGGAGCCCGAGATGAGTCAGGATGAGCACTGGCTTATCCTCTCCGGCAACGAAGCCCTGGCATTGGGGGCGATATCGGCCGGGTGCAGGTTCTGCACAGGCTACCCCATCACCCCTGCAAGCTCGGTGCTCGAGTTCATGGCCAGGGAGCTTCCGGGATTCGGAGGGACGGTAATCCAGTGCGAGGACGAGATTTCGGCCATAGGGGCGTGCTTGGGGGCCTCCTTTGCGGGAGCAAAGGCGATGACCCCGACCTCGGGGCCCGGTCTTGCGCTCATGACCGAGATGCTCAACCTCGCTTTTATGTCTGAAACCCCCATTGTGGTGGTGGATGTCCAGAGGTCAGGCCCAAGCACTGGGATGCCCACGAAAACCGAGCAGGGCGATTTGCGGTACGCATTATACGGGAGCCCGGGAGAGTGCCCGAGAGTCGTTATCGCCCCGGCGAGCGTCCGGGACTGCTTCTTCGAGATGATAAGGGCGTTCAACATTGCTGAGAAATATCAGGTGGCCGTGCTGGTCCTGAGCGACCAGACTCTTGCCAACAGAACCACCACGGTGAAGAGATTCGATCTTAACAAAATACACATCGACAACAGGATTCAGCCCTCTGACGAAGACTTGAAGAACGATATTTACGCAAGGTACAAGCTTACCGACACGGGCGTTTCCCCGATGCTCATACCGGGCGACCCCAGGGGGGCATTCATCGCCACCGGCCTCGAGCACGACGAGTACTGCACTCCGGGCTACACCCCCGAGCTGCACTCCACAATGACCTTGAAGCGCTTCAAGAAGCTCGACACTCTCGCCGCCGACCTCGAGAACGGCGGCTCTCAGAACGGACACTACTTCATGGACATACCCAAGGGCGCCAAAATCGGGATCATCGCCTGGGGAGCCACGTTCGGCCCGATAAGGGAAGCGTTGGAAATGGCAAAGGAAACCGGGGTCGAGATAGCCCATCTCCACCCCAAGGTGCTGTGGCCGCTGCCGGACAAGCAGATAAAAGAATTCATTAGCTCCGTAGACAAGGTAATAATTCCCGAAGAGAACTACTTAGGGCACCTCTCAGAGGTCATAAAGGCAAATTACGACGTAAAACCGATACAGATAAACAAGTTCGAAGGGATCCCCTTTACGCCCGAAGAGCTGTTCCAAAACATCATGGAGGTAGGATGAACAATGGCAGAAGTGGAAGCGGTACAAGCCGAAGAGACACGAGTAGACAAGCGTAAGGCCACGGAATACAAAACCGACCTTAAGCCGATATGGTGCCCCGGATGCGGCGATTTCGGAGCCCTCACGGCATTCTATAACGCATTCGCCGAAGTAGGAATAGACACCAAGGACGTGGCTATAATCTCCGGCATAGGATGCTCAGGAAGGTTCGGCTACTTCATTAAGAGCTACGGTTTTCATGTAGTACACGGCAGGGTGCTGCCGATAGCGATGGGTACGAAGGTTGCAAACCCCGACCTGCACGTCTTCGGCATATCGGGCGACGGCGATGCGCTGGCTATCGGAGGGGGACACATCCCCCACATGGCAAGGCGAAACTTGAAGATGGTCTACGTCATCCTGGACAACGCCATCTACGGCCTCACAAAGGGTCAGGCCTCGCCTACTAGCCCTGAAGTTATGAAAACGGGCACTACCCCCACAGGCGGCTTTGAAAAACCACTTGACCCAGTGCTCCTCATGCTTGCCTACGGAGCTACGTTTGTTGCTCGGGGGTATACAGCAAAGTACAAGGCCGTATCCGATCTCATAGTCAAAGCAATGAGCCACAACGGCTTTGCAGTTATACACGCCATCTCGCCCTGTCCAGTGTTCAACAAGAACGTCACGTTTAAGTCCGTCAGCCAGCTCGTCGAAGACATACCCGAAGACCACGATATAACTGATAGAATGAAGGCAATGGAGCTTGCACTTGATAAAGATAAAATACACTTAGGCTTATTTTACCAGATAGAAGAGCCCTCACTCGAAGACAAGCTCGGCCTTCAGGACCGCTATGCTATGAAAATAGACTCGACGGCGAGAATGAACGACCTGCTCGAGCGCTTTCAGTAGGCCCTTTCAACCACCGAACACAACAATGAAACCCATGGGTGGATATGTCAACGCGTATCCACCCTTTTTTTTGCACCGCAGCAGAGACAGGGAGCGCCGCCCGACCGAATCCGCTTTGATTTCACCCCCCTATGATGTATTAATACCATAAAGGGGGGATGCGCAAATGGGAAGGGGAGAAAAACGGTCAGGGGGCTTTACAGAACCGCAAGGATCGCGAACGACATCCCAACGCTGTTTTCAGTAAACCCGTCGAAAATCCTCAAGCGGCTGATAAACAAGCTCATCGGGAGGAAAACGAGCAGGCTGTTCAGGAAGTGAGTGACGGATCGATAGAGCCAAGCCCCAGCGGCTCAGCGCCTCAGATTCCAATACAGCAAAGCCCCTGCCAAAACAGCTAGGGCAGCCATAATTCCCCCCTCAAGCGCGGGGCCCAGCAGGAGCTTGCCAATGCCCATCATAGCGAGGAAAACGAAGCTCACCCCAAGCACCCAGCTAATAAGCTCCCTTGCGAGCGGGGGCGGCGACACGCCGGGACACTCTCGCCTCACTGGCCCCCACCAGCCCCACGGCCTTATCTTCTCGTAAAAACCCTTCAATGTCTCGGCGGGCTCGGGCGCTGTCAGATAGGTGACCGCAACCCACACGGCAATCGAGGCGGGAACGACCAG
>JADFKM010000068.1 GCA_022564935.1 Candidatus Dadabacteria bacterium | reverse complement strand
CCGCCCTTGTTTCAACTTCCACCTTAAAAATTTATAAAACATTGTGAAGCGTTAAAGCGGCGTGGGTTGTTAAATTTTCAGAGCACTTTATGAATGCAGCCGCTGCCCACTCAACTCAGGTATAACGCCGGGCAGCAACAAAAACTCCCTTATCCCCTTCTTCGCACGATTCTCAGCCCCGCCACTATAAAAGGGCTCAGGAAGACCAAAAAATCACCCAATGTCATAGCTACCGCCGGATTTCCGGCAACCGTGCACCCGCTTCCTCCGCTGCCCCCGCTGTCATCACCCGAAGTTGGCCCGGGAGACGGCGAGGGAGATATAGTCGGGTCGGGAAGTGGTGAGGGCGTAAGGGAAGGACTCGAGGTAGGCGTAGGCGATGGTGAGGGCGTAGGAGAAGGACTCGAGGTAGGCGTAGGCGTGGGGGATGGCGAGGTAGTCGGAGTGGGAGCAGGTGTCGGAGTGGGAGTGGGCTGCGGCACTGCGTCGTTAAGCGCTGCCAGCAGGTCA
The DNA here is from genome assembly GCA_022564935.1 of Candidatus Dadabacteria bacterium. Taxonomy (GTDB): domain Bacteria; phylum Desulfobacterota_D; class UBA1144; order Nemesobacterales; family JADFKM01; genus JADFKM01. The sequence goes on along the minus strand of JADFKM010000068.1, from coordinate 8,470 downwards.
ATGCGGGGGAACGAAAGGCCGTTCCTCGTGTCTGTTACAACGACGCCTGACGCCTCAAGCGCGTCCTGGATCCCGTCGGGGCTGAGCGTGGGGTCGGCGTCCAGCAGTACCGCGGCAGAGCCCGAGGCGTGCGCGGCGGCCTGTGAGGTGCCCGAAAACGTTGATGTCCCTCCGCCGATGCCCGCCGAAGTTATGAATACCCCCGGAGCCAGCAGGTCAAGCACCGTGTTGCTGTTCGTGAAACAGGCGACCTTATCAGGCGCCGTCGTCGTATCCAAACACCCGTTAACAAAAGCCTGGCCGGTGTCGGCATCATACACGGCCCCGACGGCAGCCGAGCCCGATACGCAGGCCGGGGCCGCAAGCGCCGTGGCGGAGCCGTCGTTCATGCTTGCGACAAACACGCTCACCCCCGAAGCCCTGAGTGTGTCAATTGCGCTTGCAAACGCCATTGTGAACGCCGCAGCGTTGTCGCACAACCCGCTAAACAGCGCATCGGTGCCGAGACTCATGTTCACCACATCCACATCGGGACGGTTGACTATTATCCAATCGAGCCCCGATATCACCTGGGCGGTACTCGCAAACCTGTTGTTGCCATCGAGCACCTTCACGGCCACTATCTCGGCGTCGGGGGCCACTCCGGTGGGTGCGACGGTGCCGTTGGAGGTGATAATGCCCGTTACGTTGGTTCCGTGGCCGTGGTCGTCTTCTGCGCTGCCGGGTCCGCTCTGCTCAGTCGAGCCGCCCGGACAGCAGCCGGTGCCGTCGCTGTTGCGGCAAAAGCAATGCTGGGCAATGAGGTCATCCGAGAGGTCGGGATGGGCCGTGTCCACGCCGGTATCAAGCACCGCGACCGTCATTCCGAACCCCGTGAACCCAAGCGAATGCACAGCGTCGGCGTTGATGAACGGGACGCTACCCGAAAGCCCGCCTTCTCCCCCGGTATCGAGATCGACCCTCAAAACGTCCGGGTCGGCGAGCAGCCGTTCGACCCCGCTCAGAGTGATCTCTCCGGCTACGGCACTTATCGTGTCCCAGCTGTCGGTAAGGGTAAAATCGGCGGCGCCGAGACGAGAGAGCGCCCTCTCGCGTGTGCTTTTTATTTGAGTCATTCTCGAAGCAATATCCGTTCTCGATATGGCTTCATCCCGAAACGCTACCACCACCCTCACTTTCCCGGTAGTTTCAAGGGCCCTGTAAACCCCCTCGCCCACGACCTGCCCGAATGACTCTGTGTATGAGGGTAAGAAAAATACCGCGGGAAATACAAAGAGAAGCAGTGAAGAGAAAGAAAGAACCGTGCGGCGAGCTTGTGTCGTCTTACTGCAAATAACGGGTGTCATCGTATACATGTTCCTCCGTCCGACGGTCAAGTCCATTAAATCAAAACATTATGATGAAGGGAGCATCATAAGTATAACCCTATTCGTTCTCCCGGGATAACACTTAATTCAACAAGCAGCTCCACTAAAAGCGGCGATGAACAAGAGCTTTTGGCGCGAGTAAAAAGCCGAGGAAACCTCAGCCGATCGAAGGGAAGACCCTTCCGCCGAGTCTTCTATAGGAACTGGGATTTATTGCTCGGATAACCATAATTCTCGGCCTTTGAAATAATGCATACCTTCGTGAAAAGCTCATAGCAATTTACGCCAAAGGATTTATAATGCTCATATCGACCCGGCCCAAACAGGCAAGTGCTCTAATAAGTGCCTAGCTAAAGGGGGGGAGCTTCGTTTTACACATGCTGTGGGCTGAGCAGTGTAAAAAGCCTACGGCCGGAACCCAATGGCTCAGTTAATCCGTAACAAATTCCCCTTTCCCAAATCTGCTCGGTGTATCGTTTGCGATTCGCTGCAGGCAAGGGCCCTGTATTCATACAGCTACAACGATAAGAACTCCGACATCCTCCAGTGTAGCTCATGCGGTCACTTATTCATCCACCCTATACCTCTTATCAGCCTGGATTCGCGCACCATGGACACCCTGGACGATGCCGAGTTCTTCGGGAGCCGCACCTCGCAATTTCTCCACGAGAAGATCGTCATTAACAGAGAGATCCGCAATGTTAAGAAGCTGATCAATAGCACCGAGCCCACCCTTTTGGATATCGGGTGCGGTACCGGGTGGACGACCTTGATCTGGCAGAAGAGCGGGTTCTCCGTTACCGGCCTCGAGCCTTCGGAGGAGCGCGCTGAATTAGGAGCGGAGAAATACGGCATCAATATACTTCAAGGTCACATCGAGCAGTTCCCTCACGGCGAAAAATACGACGTAATAATACTACGTCACGTTCTCGAGCACATCGCAGACCCATCGGGCGTCCTTAACACAGTTAAAACATTTCTCAAGGACAGGGGAGTCCTGGTAATCGTGATACCGAACATCAATTCGATAGGCAGGTATCTGTTTAAAGAGCACTGGCAGTGGGTACTGCCCTGGCACCTCCATTTCTACCATCCCAAGACGCTCATGAGACTGGTTACAAAAATCGGCCTTAAAAAACTTAAACTCTATCAAATGCCCTCCCCTTTGTGGTATCCTGACAGCCTGATACGAATGGTGGGGACGGATACAAAATTAAGTAAATTTTTAAACGAAAAAGCCCAACTGGCTTCACAGCTGCTCTTTACTCCTGTCATGCTCTTAGGACTGCTGCTTAACTTAAACGACAATATGACCCTGATTGCGGGCATTGAGGAGTTTAGATAATAGCCGTGGGCAGGTACACTGTGAATACTAAAGCGCTATCGTTCCGACCTGACGTCGTAATCAGGCAACATTACCAGATTAGACTAAAACATACGTAAAAATGTCCAACGTACCCAACACACTCAGCTTCGTTCGAGCGGCAGCCGTACCAATAATGATATATTTGGCGTGGATCGGTTTGTCCGCCCATTATCTCATACTCCTTACGTTCGCTATGTTGACCGACGCGCTGGACGGATACGTCGCAAGGAAATACAAGCAAGTGACCGAGTTCGGAGCCAAGCTCGACAGCTGGAGCGACTTCGCCCTTTACCTGTCGGTTCTCGTGTGCGCATGGCTGCTGTGGCCCGATATGATAAGGCGCGAAGCCCCGTACATAGCCCTGCTGTTCGTGAGCTACATAGCCCCGATAGTTTTCAGCCATGCCAAGTACGGCCGCTTCACCCGCTACCACACATGGGCGGCAATAGTGTCTGCGGTTCTTGTGGGCTGCTCGATACTGCTCATGATAAAGGGAGGCTCGTCCCGGCCGTTCCAAATTTTCACCATTATGTTCGCAATAGCAGGGCTTGAGGAGATAATCATCACCATGAAGCTTCCCGAATGGCGCACGAACGTGCCGTCGCTCTGGCACGCGATGAAGCTCTCGCGCACCCTTCACAAGCAGCTTCAGTAGTACTGCGCGCCTACCTTTTCGTGATTCCAGGAATCCCACTAATACTTGACGACGTCAGCACCCATCCCATGAATTTGTGAATGAAGAAGTAGCCATTCTGCCAGCCAGAGAGTTGGATTTCCGAATAAAATTTGTTCAGTTCTACGAAAGGAAGTAGCATATCGATGCTATAGGAAAAAACAAAGGGCCTATTTAATTCCACAAATTGAGGGGTAGATTGGAACACCGCCGCACCCACAAAAACAAGAAAAATTGCAAAAAGCACTGAAATATTTGTTGTATTTCCGTAATTAAAAAATAATTTAAGAATTAACCACAGCTTTGACAATGGTAACCAATCCGCTTGTATCATATCTCGTTTCTTCGAAGCAAAGAGAATTTTATTCGCTTTATCCTTATTCCCCGCCACACGAAGAACCTTTGCTAGCTGTTCATATGGCTGAGGCGAAAAGGTAATATCCTTTGCCAGCCATATCTTAAACCAATTTGCACTCCGCTCTGACATGTCGTCGGACTCTGTTACTTCTGCTCTAAGCTCCTCAGCCCAATCTATTTGTACAGTGCGTTCATACTCAAGAACTGCTATACGTGTGTTCAGTTTTTCTTTTGACTCATTATAATTGTCATACAAAGATTTGTATGAACCTTCCGCACCCCATCCGCCAAGACGATTATATGTAAACCCCTCTAATTCAAGTTTATTAGGCCAGGCATTCGGCAAATCTTGTATTGCCCCTACCTCAGCGTTGCGGAGTGTTAGCCTTGCATCTTCTGACCATTCAGCAGAAACTTTAACTTCATTTCCGAATTCGTCCTTACTCACTTCACCCAATGCAAATACACCTTGAATTTTTGATCCCGTGAGGTCGAGTGAGGAAAGTCCTTGACATCCAGCGATGTTAAGACCACTTTCAATTTTTGCGAAGCTTAGATTGATGGTTTCTCCTTTTTTAAATTCAAAGGTGGAATTGCTCATTAAAAGATGTTGCCCCACCTTTATCGATTCCATAATCAGCTTTGCATTAAATTTGGAGCCAGTCATACTTAGCTGCCCGCCAATATTGGCACCGACTATGTCAACATCAAGAAATTCAGCCCTGTTATTCTCATCAGAGCGCATAAAAACACTCTGTTTCACCATTAACCCGTTCATATTCAACTTTCCGTTGAATTTGGAGCCTTCCATGTCTAGCTGCCCGCCAATATCGGCACCACCTATGTCAACCTCATGAAATTCAGCCCCGAAACGCATTATTAAACCCCCATCTACGAAAATAACGTTCATATTCAACTCACCGTTGAATTTGGAGCCTTCCATGCTTAGCTGCCCGCCAATATTAGCACCCCTCAAATTTACATCCTCAAAAAATTTAGAACCACTCATGTCTAACTGATAACCAATCACAGAACCCTGAAGATCAACCTCTTTAAATTCTGCCCCGCCTCCCATAAATAAACTGCCTTCTACCTGCAGCCCGTTCATATTAAGCTTTTCGTTGAATTCAGAGCCATTCATGTCTAGCTGCACACCTATATTGGCACTGCCGAGGTCAACTTCATTAAACTCCGCATTACCTCGCATAAATAAACTTTCATCTACCCGCAACCCGTTCATATTCAGAAGTTTGTTGAATTGGGAACCTTCCATATCCAACTGCTCGCCAATTATGGCACCACCGAGGTCAACCTCATGAAATTCAGCCCCGCCTCCCATAAATAAACTGCCTTCTACCTGCAGACCGCTCATATTTAGCTTGCCGTTGAATTTGGAACCTTCTAGAGAAATTAAATGAGGTGTTTTTAACCTTCCAAATAAAACATCCATTTCAAGCCTACAAAAAGCCAACATTAATTCATGGTTAAGTTGGGCATTTGTAAAATCTAAAATTTCAATAAACCTTGCGTTAATTATTCTCACACCCTGTCTTGGAATAGCGCTGCGGTAGGGTTCGTGGAGGAGAATTGTTTCGAGAAATTCCGGTGTTATTACACGGTCGTCAGGAAAAACAATCCAATCGTTGGTAGGATCAAGTAAACTGCCGCTTTTGTCACCACTGCGGTGGCTCAGGTCTGCCCTTTTTCCCTCGCATATCTGCTTCCATGCCCACTGCTCCTGCGGCGTCCATTTGGGATGGGGTTGTACCTTGCACGGCTCGCCCGGAAGCGCAGGGATGCCCTTTTCTTGCTCGCTCATCAACTTCAATTATCGCACAACACAAGGTCTGCTGTCAAACGTGTTGAAACCACTTAGGAGTTATGGGAAGGAATATAAATCGGGAGAAAAGTCCGCGCCTACTCCACCGCAAGCGGCTCGTCGAAAAGATTGTGGTAATCCATCGCAAGAAGGTCGCGGAGCTCCTTGTCCAGCTTCGCACCCAGAAGGGTCTTGGCAAGCGAAATCTGCATTACGGTGACTCCCTTCGTCCCCCGCAGGTCTGCCTTCTCGAAATTCGCCTCAGCAACATCCGCCCCGCTCAGGTCCGCCCCTCCAAGCTTAGCCCCTCCTAGGTAGGCGTTAAAGAGGCTCGCACCGGCAAGGGCTGCGTCTCTCAGGTCGGCCATCCACAGGTACGCCCCTTCCAAGTCTGCGCCCGTGAGCCTTGCGCCGCGCAGGTTCGCCCTGCTGAGCAAGGCATCTTTTAATTTGGCGTTGGAAAAGTCGGCGCCCTCGCAGTCTGCCTTGAAAAGCTCCGCTCCTTCGAGCGCCGCCCATCTTAATACCGCCCCTTTCAAAACGGCGCCCTCAAGCTTTGCCCCCTCAAGCTCGGCGCGCTCAAGCTTCGCCATCCTGAGGTTCGCATCTGTAAGCACAGCTCCGTTGAGTATAGCCCCGCTGAGGTCGGCAAGCTCCATATGGGAGCCGGTGAAATCGACTCCCTCCAGGTGAGCGCCGGAGAGGTCTGCGCCCACCAGGTCTGTGCCGCTGAGGTCAAGGCGGCGCTCGATCCTGCCAAAAAAGGTGTGAGGCCAGGCGCCGATGACGGTGAGGGCGGCCTGTATGTCGTCGGGAGGCTTGGGAGGCTCTTCGGGGTCGAGGATGTACTCCTTACCCGACCATGGGGCTTTCTCCCGAACAAAGGCGGCGAGAAGGCGCACTACCCTGCCGCGGTCTTTGCCGGAGTCCTCGGCTATTTTATCAAACGCGTAAATTGCTCCCACACGAACCTCCACCTTCTCAGAAGCAATCAGCTCGACCCCTTTCAAATACAACGCGGAAATCTGCCTGTCCCTTTCAACCTCAACACTGTGCCAGACGTAAAACAGCAGCAGACAAATAAGGATAGCTCCGCCGAGGACAGCGGCAAGGGTTTTGCGGGCCTCGTTCTCAAGGCCGTGGCTCTCTTTGGGGCCGGATACTTCTATTGAGCGAACCTGCAGCTTCGGCAGCTTCCAAACGGCTAATAGGCTGACGAGGAGCGCAGTCAATACAGCAGCCGGGAGCCAGTTGTCAACAAGAAAACGCGCGACCGATATGCCCATCATAGGCTCAAGTCGGAGCGTGATAAGAACAACCAATACCACGCCCAAAACAGCCGCTGCGATTAAGTAGCTCCTTACCTTGGATCTTAAATTCACCGGCTCCGCAAGCCTCCGTTCAATTTAAACACCTTTTGTGCTATTATATTTCATATAAATTATAAGACAAAATTCCACACACTTAGGCACGAATTCACATTCTTATGACCAGTCTCGGACAATAGAGCGTACTTTTCCCAATGTGTGCAGCGTCAAAAGAAGGGTTTTAACCGACTGCAATGGAGCAAGAAAACAAAAAGTGCTTCGTAATATGTCCGCTCGGAAAAGACAACTCCGAGATACGTGAGGAGTCCGAGCTTGTGATGGAGCTGGTCATAAAACCGGCCGCAGAGGCGTGCGGGTACGACGCCAGGCGGGCAATCGACCTCAACATTCCGGCCACACTCACAAACATGATCATAAGCGAGGTGATAAACGCCCCGATACTCATAGCCGACCTTACGAGCGGCAACCCGAACGTCCTGTATGAGCTCGCCATCAGGCACGCGGCGAAAAAACCGGCCATTCAAATAATCCGAGACGGGGAACAGATTCCCTTCGACGTAAAAGACCAGAACACAATCGAATACGCCATCAAGTCAAAGAGAAAACGGAACGAGGCGATAATCAAAATTATCAAACAGATCAAGTCATCCGAAGCCGACCCCACCATAAACAACCCCATCACCATCGCAACCACATTCGAGGCGCTGGCCAAGAGCAGCGACCCGGTCGAAAAGGGTTATGCGGAAATCATGAACCGGCTAGAAGAGATAAAGAACATCATGCTGTCCACCGGGGAGCAGGAGGAGCTCAACGCTGCCGCAATAGACAACTCCTCGGCCGGGTTCATCGCACCATCACAAAAACGAGCATCGACCAACAAGGCCGACTAGCCCCGGGGCTTCGCCTAACGGCACCATGCCATTGCAGCCTAGAAGCAGACGCATGTATGCAAAGGCCCCCTCTCTACACCACTGTGATTATGGCGCCGAGGTCGGTTTGTGTTACTTGGAAATCCCGATTAAGGAACTGTTTAATAACAAATATGTTCGTCTTCGTATGCTCCGAGACCCCCGAGACCGCAACGGTTGAGGGGCCTTCGGCAAGCGCAAGGTATGGGAGCAGCTGGTCGGCTGCGTGTACATCGAGGCAGGCTCCCAGGCGAATCTCCTTCAGGAGCTTTTGAGCCGCTTCCTCGCCAACCATTTCCGCCCTTTTGCCCCGCTCGCCGAGTCCGTCAGCCCCAAGCACCGTGTTCCGGGAAGCGGCGACAATTGTTATGTGGCTACCGGGGGAGCGAGCGTGCGCGTAGTCGACCTGTTTTACGCAAGGTAAGTCCAATTGCTCGGTCAACACCTTCTCGGCGGCCTCAGCCTGGCGCTCACCAACACGAGCTTTTTTCAGCAACTCGGATGCCCCGGAGATAATGGAAATCCCTGATATAGAGCCACGCTCAGTACAGCTCCAGCTTTTCGGTCTGCCCGGAAGCGCCCCGGCCTTCAGGACCGCTCCCCCCTTCGGATAAAAACCGCGCCTGAGAACCTCAACAGTTGAGCTCAATCC
>JADFKM010000102.1 GCA_022564935.1 Candidatus Dadabacteria bacterium | reverse complement strand
TTATACATGGAAAAATGGGGGTATCGTGCTCAAGGGATTATTGTTTCGGTATCCCTTTTGTTATAGAATGTATTCGGGCGGTTAAGGGGAATGGCGCATTCGAGCCTGTATTGTCTTTAAAAATTGAAATTCTACATTGACTTTCCGTGTGTTTTGTTTTATCTAATTTTCTATGGCCGCAAGTGTTTTGATGGTTTACGTCCTGCTTGAACAGATCATGGAGAAGCAGGACTACTGGTCAAAATACATACACTTCTATGAAAAGTACTGGGGAGGGCCCACGTCTCCCTACGGGGTGTGGTTCGGGAGCGAATACGACTCGTACAGGAAGCAGCTCTCGGAGCATCTGGGAATGGAGGACGAGTATATAGAGGACTGTTACTTCATGAAAGAGGGCAGCAAATACTACATCTGTCCTCTCATAAGGGGTAGAAACCCCTACCTGATTTCTGCCGAGAATTTCATTCCGTTTCAGTGGTTCCTGCCGTTCAGCAATGAAGAGAGGAAATATATGTATGCGCATTGGGGGTTCGGTACAATCTATTATCTCACGAATATTGAGATGGGGGTCGGCAGGATAGAGAAGGCCGAGAATGTCATCGGGGACTTTTTAGACAAAACAAGAGAGAGCGAAACAAAGAGCCTTTTCCAATCCATGTTAAATATAAGATCGAAGATCGGGGAGCTTAAAGGCTGGATGGCGCAGTATGACCCCTCGGGGTTTGTCCTCTTGAATTACGGGGAGCTGACATCGGTTATTCACCCATACATGCTGGGAAAGGAACTATCGGTAATGGAGCTGTGGGAAGTACTGGACCTGATTGAGCTTAGAGATTATGAAAGAGCCGGGCTGCTCATGAATGTGCTTGTGCAGAAGTGGGAGGAAATAAGGATCAAGGCCGAAGGGGAAACCAAAGACCCTACTATACAATAAACCCGGTCTCTTCTAAGAAATAAAAAGCATCAAGCTTGTTTTACATCGACCAAGAACGGACCTTGCTGTTCCCGGATGCAGTATTTGAATATGTTGTTTCACATTAAACCGACACGGTGGGTGATATGATAACCGCACTCGGCGGAGGCGTAGGCGCCTCTAAATTCTTGAGAGGCCTGAGGGAGGCGATCGGTGACGAGCCCCTCACCGTGGTAGTCAACACCGCCGATGACATAACCCTTCACGGTCTCAGGATTTCGCCCGATATAGACACGGTCATCTACTGGCTCTCCGGTGTTGTTGACCGCAAAAGGGGGTGGGGGCAGGAGGGAGATACGTTCGATTTCTTGAGTGCGTTTGAGAGGTTCGAGGTCGAGACGTGGTTTAAGCTCGGCGACCTTGACCTCGCCACTCACATCTACCGCACCCACCTGAGGCAGGAGGGGCTGCCCCATACCGAAATAACTTCTCGAATCGCTAGGGCTTTTGGAATTAAAAACACCTCGATCCTTCCTATGTGTGACGAAGACGTAGAAACATGGATAGAAACCGAAAAGGGGCTGATGCACTTCCAGGAGTATTTCGTAAGGGAGAGAATGAAGCCCGCCGTAAAAGGGGTGCGTTTCAAGGGGGTCGAAAAAGCCAGACCGGCTCCGGGCGTGATCGAGGCTATCGAGCGGTCAAGGGTGGTGATCGTCTGTCCTAGCAACCCAATCATAAGCATCGGCCCTATTCTGGAGGTAAGGGGCATAAGGGACGCCTTAGGCCGCAATAAGCACAAGGTGGCCGCCGTAAGCCCCCTTGTGGGTGGGAAGCCCATCAAAGGCCCGGCAGACAGGCTCATGCGGGGGCTCGGGCTCGAGGTGTCTTCAACTCAAATTGCAAAGCTTTATAAGGATTTCCTACACACCATTGTGATAGATAACGATGATGCGGCCCAGGCAGAGCCCATCAGCTCTCTCGGCATTGAAACCGTCGTTGCTGACACGATTATGACCGATGATCGGAAGGCCGAGGAGCTTGCCCAAAAGGTGCTAGGGGTGTTTGTGTAGGTGTCGTTTGAGCACAAATTTCCCAGTTCCAAGACCCGGCAACCTCAATGAGGCCTACGGCTTTGCGTCATTTCCTTCCAATAGATAATAATGCGTCCCTAGGAGGGAAATTAATTATTAAAAGATAGGGACTATGGAACTCAGCCGTTGCAAGCCGGCAGTCCGGGTTGAGACAGTCCGTGAGTCCGTCGCCGTCGTTGTCGATGTTATCGTCGCAGACAACTTACGAACACCCGCCACCAGGCAGCTGGCAAGTATCGCCAACATGGCATGAGTGA